>JANYCE010000264.1 GCA_025360445.1 Betaproteobacteria bacterium | reverse complement strand
GGAAATCCGAGCCGTGGCGGCGGCCGATGACGTCTTCGCCGCCGTCGACCGGCGGTTCGATGCGAATGATCTCCGCGCCCCAGTCGGCGAGATGGCGCACGCAGGTCGGGCCTGATCGTGCTCGACCTCACGCTCGCGCGGGCGGGCCCGACCTGCGTGCGCCATCTCGCCGACTGGGGCGCGGAGATCATTCGCATCGAACCGCCGGTCGACGGCGGCGAAGACGTCATCGGCCGCCGCCACGGCTCGGATTTCCAGAACCTGCACCGCAATAAAAAAGCGATCCGCCTCGATCTGAAATCGAAGGAAGGTTATGCGGTATTCGAACGCCTGGTGGCGCGCGCGGACGTCGTGGTGGAAAACATGCGCGCGCCGGTCAAGCACCGTCTCAAGGTAGCATGGGAAGACGTGCACAAGATGAACCCGCGCGTGGTCTACGGCAGCATCAGCGGCTTCGGCCAGACCGGCCCCTACCGCGAGCGTGGCGGCGTCGATCAGATCGCGCAGGGCGTGGCCGGTCTGATGTCGATCACCGGCTTTCAGGAATCGGGCCCGGTGCGCGTCGGCATTCCGATCAGCGATCTCACCGCCGGCAATCTGCTCGCACTCGGCATCATGATGGCGCTGTTCGACCGCTCGCGCACCGGCGTCGGCCGCTGGGTGCACACCAGCCTGCTCGAATCGCTGATTTTCATGCTTGACCTGCAGGGCTCGCGTTATCTGGTACGCGGTGAAATCGCCAAACAGGCCGGCAACGATCATCCGACGCTGACGCCGACCGGCGTGTTCCCGACCAGTGACGGCTATATGAATATCGCGGCGAGCTCGGGCCGGCTGTGGGAACGGCTGTGCGACACGCTCGGCCATTCGGAGTGGAAAACCAAACCGGAATGGACAACGGTGGTGGGTCGCACCAAGGACCGCGCCGGCCTCAACAAGGCGATCAGCGACGTGACGAAAACGCAGACCGCCGAATACTGGACGGAAAAATTCGACGCCGCCGGCATCCCCGCCGGCCCGATCAATACCATTGACCGCGTCTTTAGCGATCCGCAGGTCAAGCACATCGGCATGGCAGCGCCGGTCGACAGTCCGCTGTTCGGCAAGACGCACTATGTCGCCAACCCGCTCAACATGACCGGCAGCACGCGCGACATCCGCATGTGCGCGCCGGAACCCGGCCAGCACAATGACGAAGTGTTCGACTGGCTGGGCCTGTCGAAAGCTGAAATCGCGAAACTGCGCGACAACAAGGTCATCTGAAAACCCGGCACTGCACAATCAACATCGAACCATCGGAGAGCACCATGAGCGAAGACGGCAAAATCCTGTCGGCGAAAAAGAACGGCGTCGGCACGCTGACCTTCAGCAACCCGGAGCGCCTCAACGCGATGTCGCGCGAAATGACGCGCGCCGCCGCTGAAGTGATGGAAGATTTCACAAAAGATCCCGAGGTGCGCGTGATCATCATCACCGGCGCCGGCAAAAAAGCCTTCATCTCCGGCGGCGACATCTCGAAATTCGAAAAAGCGCGCGCCACACCCGAACAGCTGGTCGAATACAACAAGGACTCGGCGCGCTTTCGCATCGCGCTGCGCGGCATCGGCAAGCCCACCATCGCCATGATCCGCGGCTGGTGCCTCGGCGGCGGACTGGCGGTGGCGCTCAATTGCGACATGCGCATCTGCACGGAAGACTCGCAGTTCGGCGTGCCGGCGGCGCGCCTCGGCATCGGCTACGGCGCCGAATCGCTCGGCCAGCTGGTTGAGCTCTGCGGCCCGGCCGTCACCAAGGAGTTGATGTTCACCGCGCGCCGCTACACTGCTGCCGAGGCGCTGCGCATCGGCCTCGTCAATCAGGTCGTGCAGGTCAACATGCTCGAAGACTTCGTCAACTCGTATGCAGCGACCATGGTTGACAACGCGCCGCTCGCCATCGTCGCCGCCAAACGCATCATCGATGAATACGTCAAAGACGCCAAAGACCGCGACACCGCGCTGATGGAAAAAGTCGTCGCCGACTGCTTCGGCAGTGAGGACTATGTCGAAGGCCGGCGCGCCTTCATGGAGAAGCGGCGGCCGGTATTCAAGGGGCGCTAGACAACTGCGCTCAAATCGGTGCACCGATAACAGTAGTCATGTTTGATTGTGGCACCAAACGACCCGGACGACCAGCGAACTACTTGAGGCTCAAGGTTGCGAACGAAATCGCGCGGGCTCTAGATGATTCTTAAGGGTGCGATGCGATTCGCACAATTCCCTTTTTATGTGAACAATTCGGATCACACTCATTTAAGTTTCTGAAAATCCATTATTGTTAACGTTCACGCATTGACGGCTGGCGACAATTCACTCCGATCCCAATTTAAGAAAAGGGTAGTAAGCGTATCAACGCGTGTTACTGTTTTCCAAGTCGCGTCAAAAAGTCTTTGGCTAGAGGCATTCCTTGCCGAGCCGACAACCGATACCAGTAGATGGCAGTTTCAATGTTCCTGGTTAGTCCACCTAGACCATTTTCATACATGCCGCCGAGCAAGACTTGGCCGTATGCATTACCTTGTTCAGCGGACAATCGAAAAAGCTTTACCGCCTCGGCCTCATCTTTCGACAAACCACCTAAGCCATTCGCGTGCATATACCCAAGATAGACTTGCGCGTACGCGTTCCCCTGATCAACGGATAATCGGTATAGGCGTACGGCCTCAACTTCATTTTTTGCAAGACCGCCCCGTCCATTTGCATACATGATACCGAGGTTAAGTTGGCCGGATGCATTTCCCTGATCCGCAGACAATCGGTTTAGGCGCATAGCCTCGACGTCGTCTTTCGCCAGACCCGCAAGGCCATTTGCGTAAATGCCGCCAAGATTAGCCATCGCTTGTGCGCTTCCCTGATCGGCAGCCAATCGGTATAAGCGTAACGCTTCGATCTCGTTTTTCGCCAAGCCACCGCGACCACTTTCGAACATGGCGCCGAGATTGGTCTGCCCAGTCGGTTCTCCTTGGTCAGCGGATAGTCGGTAAAGACGCACAGCCTCGACCTCATCCTTCGGTACCCCCCCGCGACCATTTTCGTAAAGAAAACCCACGACGACCTGTGCGCTGGCATGCCCGGCTTCGGCAGCAGAACGAAATTCGCGCAGTGCGTTAACAATATTTCCATTCCGGTAGGCTACGACACCGGCTTCGTAGCTTTTTTGCGCGTCCGTTGTTCTATACGTAGTCGTTAGCGCGATTGGATTTTCGCTTTGTGTAGGTTCGCGAGACTTTGTCGTAGTACCAAACAAGTTGGAGGCGACTAATCGTTGGGCGTCGGGACTGGCGGCAATCAACTGCCTGAAATTGGCTTCGCGTTCAGACCAGCCAGGATGGCTGTCATAAAACCATCCAATGCCACCCAAACCAATCTGGTTCATTCGCGTTGCCAATTGAATTGCTCCGATCGGGTTAAAGCCGGCACTTACCAAATATTCAAATCCAAAATTATCTGCTTCGCGCTCCTGGTCACGGCTAAATTTTCGCGAGACGAGGGTTAATCCGATTTGTCCAAGATCTATTCCGAGCCCAGTAACGCGAAAACGCTGCTGTGTCCTTTTTTCTAATGCCATTCCTAAAATAATACCGAGGAGTCCAGTGATTGCCTCACGCGCCTGTGTTGCAGCACCGTGCCCCTTTAGATGGTGTGCAAATTCGTGGCCAATTACTATCGCTGCCATGTCGGGATTGCCGTCGGTGAACTTCAGCATACCGACTGTTATTCCGACGATCTGACCACTAATCGCCGGGGTTGCGAAGGCATTAATGTCGCCGCTATTGCAAATTATGAATGAAGGGGATAAGCCGACAATCTTGGATATTCTCTCTTTGGCGTCGTAAAACGCGCGTACCTGTCCAACGGTAACCTCGGCGGACAATGTGTCTTTATCACGAAGACGAATAGTTCTTGTTAGAAGTGAGCCTCGCACGGACTCAATGAGTTTGTCCCCATCCCACGCCGTGTCACATATACCGGCGAGCGCGCGAATCGGAAATAAAAGTAGGACAATCATTACACGCAATATTTTCATGGTGCGGCCTTATACGTCCACTTTAATCTAGCCTCTATCTGCTGACGATACGCCGTATCAATCTGTTGCGGTGCCTGACGAACATAACGTTCGGCGCTATCACGAACGTCGCCTGTAAGACTACCGAGGTATTTAATCACTTCATCATTCGTCGGCGTTCGCTTTTGCCCGTTGAATTGCGGAAGCAATGCCGTCCAAACCACGCCTTCTATACGGTGCGATGCCGCCCATTGGGGCAGTCCGATTATTAGCTCAGGCGAGGCATCACCATTTGACCATGCGCCGATTCGGTTTATCGAATTCTTAGGAACCCTCTCGCGAGCACGCAGGGCTTCCCGAGCAGTACTCAATTCTTGGGTCTCCATCAGCGCCCACAGCGACTGAACAGGCGAGGCGAAAGATTCAAGAACGAGTGTCATGCGACCGTCGGTTGATTGCCGAGCAAACTCCACACACACGAGAGGCCCATCGGCGAACCACTCGCGCTGGATGGGGAGTTCGCGAGGATCCCATACAAGGGAACCCCAACCGAGACATGCGATCAAGGCCATTACGAAAATTGTATTCGCTTAGATTAAAAAGTGGAATCAGTGTACGAATTTTCATTGTAACAATTAGGGCCGTACTCATTTACGTTTCTGGAAATCCATTGTTGTTAACACTCACGCATTAACGGTTGACGACCATTCACCCTGATCCCAATTGTTGCCTCATCGAAGGCGCGCGCGCACTTCATGGAGAAGTGCAAGCGGGTGTTTCACGGAAAGTAATTACAACGAGTTTCGTTTTGGATTAGGGTCTACGTTTTCTCAGCGTTCCGTATGTATAGTTTGTCCTTGGAGATTTGTATTCGTTTACTTGGGTTGAACCATATATCCAGCCTTGTGGATGGCTGTTGACCGTTTGCCTAATCAATTTAGACTCAGGGTTATCACGCCATTGTTTTATGGGTATCGGCGCTTTCGTCTTATGCGAATTGCAACGATTAGGCGCTATAGATATAGTTTTAGCGTACTGAAATATCGCCTTATTTTTTCCAATTGGATTCTCCACGGGAGCAATATACGCAGCACGGCCTTTATTGTTGGGTCGGGGGGAAACGATTGTTCGTTTAGCGGATACCGATTGCTTGGGTTGATTGCGTGTCTCTTTTGAGGCCTTCTCTCGATAAGCAACAGATTTGCAGGCCTTTAGGCTATGGTTGAGTGGCGTGCATTGGCGCTTTACCGAACCCCAAGCATCTTCTTCATTTGTCATATTTACTTTCTCCAAATATTCCAGTTAACTGCCCTAGTTCCGCTATTACCCCGATGGTTTTAGCTATCCTCTATTGGGAAAGCAAATGCCAAAATTAGTTCACCACGAATTCGGGAGGATGATGGTTACAACCCTATTCACATATCGATACGGCTATCCTGCGGCTTGATTTCTTATGCCTGAACTTGCTACGCAACTTGCGCGCTTTGTCTGTAAATCAGAGTGGCGTGATGTACCAGCGGCAATAAAGAACGAATCAAAGCGCGCAACGCTCAACTGGCTCGGCTGCGCGCTCGGCGGCTGCCGCGATGAAACGGTCATGCGCCTGTGGGCGGCAATTCAGGATTTCACCGGGCCGCCGCAGGCGACTTTGCTCGGTCGCGGTACAAACACCGATGCGCTGACCGCCGCGCTGGTCAATGCGGTCAGCAGCAACGTGCTCGATTTCGATGACACGCATCTCGCCACTGTCGTGCATCCGACCGCGGTGGTCGCACCCGCGCTGCTGGCGCTGGCGGAACACCGCCACAGCAGCGGTACGGAATTTCTGCATGCGCTCGCGCTCGGCATCGAAACAGCCTGCCGCATCGGCAACGCCGTCGGCCCCGCGCATTACGAAAACGGCTGGCACATCAGTGGCAGCTGCGGCGTGTTCGGCGCCGCCGTGGCGGCAGGCAAGCTGCTCGGCCTCAATGCGCAGCGCATGAACTGGGCAATCGGCATTGCCGCCACTTCGGCCTCGGGATTGCGCCTGCAGTTGGGCAGCATGGCGAAATGCCACAACCTCGGTAACGCGGCGCGCAGCGGCCTGCAGGCGGCGCTGTTGGCGGCGCAGGGCTTTACGAGTTCGGAGCGCGCGCTTGAAGCGCCGCGTGGTTTTCTTCGAGTGCTCGCCGATGCGCCGGACGGCGGCGCCGTGACGCGCGGGCTTGGCGCGCGCTGGGAAATCCTGACGCTTGCCTACAAACCCTATCCCTGCGGCGTGGTGATACATCCGGTGATCGACGCCTGTCTCGATCTGCGCGCACAGCACGGCATGGCCGCGGCAGACGTGACGCGCGTCGATGTCACGGTCAATCCGCTGGCGATCAAGCTTTGCGGCAATCCGGCGCCGCGCAACGAACTCGAAGCCAAGCTCAGCCTCGCGCATTCGGCGGCGGTTGCATTGGTCGATGGCGCAGCGGGCGTTGCGCAGTACCGCGATGCGCGCGTTGCCGATCCCGCCGTGATCGTGTTACGCGAGAAGATCGTGCTGATCGCCGATCCGGCGATCGGCAAGGAACAGGCGCGTGTTCGCATCACACTTGCCAACGGTCGCACGCATGAACTGTTCGTCGAACACGCGCGCGGCAGCAGCGGCCGGCCGCTCAGCGATGCGGAACTGGAGGCGAAGTTTCGCGGACTGGCTGCAGAGGCACTCGCGCCAGCGCAAATCGACAGGGCGCTAAACATCTGCCGCTCACTCGATACCTGCGCCGAAGTTTGCGAGCTGGCTCGCGCAGTCGCCGGCTGATGCCGGCATAATCAGTAAAACATTCGCAAAGGAATTTCCGCATGCCTTACGCCGATGCCAACGGAATCAAGCTCTATTACGAAGAAGCCGGTCGCGGCACGCCCATCGTCTTCGTGCATGAATTCGCCGACGACCTGCATGCCTGGGAAGCGCAGATCCGCTACTTCAGCCGGCGTTATCGCTGCATCGCATTCAATGCGCGCGGCTATGCACCGTCCGACGTGCCGAAGGCGGTGTCGAAGTATTCGCAGGCCATTGCTACTGACGACATCGCCGCCGTCATGCGCCACCTCAAGATCCGCAAGGCGCACGTCATCGGCTGCTCGATGGGCGGCTACGCGACGATCCATTTTGGACTGCGCTACGCGCGCATG
>JANYCE010000261.1 GCA_025360445.1 Betaproteobacteria bacterium | reverse complement strand
CGAATGTCGGCGGTTCGAGCCCGTCAGCACCCACCAGGGTTGTAACAGAAGAACATCATGGGAGTGGTAGTTCAGTTGGTTAGAATACCGGCCTGTCACGCCGGGGGTCGCGGGTTCGAGTCCCGTCCACTCCGCCATATTTAGAAAGGCGAACGCTGTTCGCCTTTTTTTTGACGCGCAGCGCGCGTTTTAATTGCAGCAGCAAGCATGCCCAATAGGCCGCGGTGAATTAAATTATGTTCGATCTCGTACAAAAGCATAAAAAGCTGGTCCAGATAATGCTCTTTATCTTCTTTCTGCCATTTGCATTCTTTGGGATCGACTCATACTTCAACGCAAGCGATCGCGGCGGCAACGTCGCATCCGTCGGCGGCCAGCCAATTACCCAGCAGGAATTCGCGATAGCGCTGCAGGAACGGCAGAATTATTTGCAGCGGCTGGTTGGCGGCCGCGTAGATCCTGCAATGCTCGACAGTCCGGAACTGCGCTTTGCGGCGCTCGACGGCGTCATACGCCAACGCCTGCTTATCAATCAGGCGGTGCGTTACAACGTACTTGTTTCGGACGAACAATTGCAACAGGTGATTTCCGAGCAGCCGGCTTTCCAGGACGGCGGAAAATTCTCGCACGCGCGCTACGTCGAGTTGCTCAAGCGCCAGAACACGACCGAGATCGGATTTGAATCAAGCCTGCGGCGCGATTTGATGCTGCAGCAGATGAATGGCGCTTATCTCGGCACTGCGATTGTCCCCGGTTCCGTAGCGGAGCGCCTGCTGCGCATCAACTCACAGCAGCGCGAAGTCAGCCAGAGCGCGCTCGATCCGGAAAAATTTGCGGCGCAGGTGAAGATCGACGACGGCGCGGTGAAATCATATTACGACGCGAATCAAAATGAATTTCAGCTGCCGGAACAGGCGCGCGCCGAGTACATCGTGCTATCACTGGATTTGATCGCAGGGCAAACCGACGCTAGCGCCGACGAAGTAAAACAATTCTACGAGCAGAATGCAAAACAGTACGCAAAGGGCGAAGAGCGCCAGGCCAGCCATATTTTGATCACGGCGGATGCACAGGCAAGCGCCGATCAAAAACAGGCGGCGCGCGCCAAGGCCGAGCAGCTATTAATGCAGGTGAAACAAAATCCGGCGAGCTTCGCCGAGCTCGCGAAGAAGAATTCGCAAGACCCCGGTTCTGCCGCCAAGGGTGGCGATCTCGGATCATTCCCCCGCGGCGCGATGGTCAAACCGTTTGACGATGCTGCGTTCAGCATGAAGGTCGGCGAAGTCAGCGGTCTCGTCGAGTCGCAATTCGGCTATCACATCATTAAGGTGACTGGCGAGAAAAAGCAGGCGTTCGACGAATCGAAGAAGCAGGCCGAGCTCGACCTCAAGCGCCAAAAAGCCGGCAAGAAGTTCGCGGAATTGGCCGAGCAGATGAACAATCAGGTTTTCGAGCAGGGCGATAGTTTGAAGCCTGCAGCCGATGCATTGAAGCTGCCCGTGCAGACCAGTGGCTGGATCAGCCGCACCGGAGCTGAAAACAAGCTGCTGAACAGTCCGAAACTGCTTCAGGCCATATTTTCCGCGGAAGTCGTCAAGAACAAACGCAACACCGAAGTTATCGATGTCGGCAGCAATACGCTTGTTGCCGCCCGCGTGGTTGAATACACGGCGGCCGCCGTGAAGTCGCTGGAGGAAGTGCGCGCCGATGTCGTGAGGCTGCTTACGCGTCAGCAGGCGGCGGCGCTCGCCGCCAAACAGGGGCGTGAAATTCTAGGCAATTTAAAACAAGGCGCAGGCGGAGCAGTTACTTGGAGCGTGCCAAAGCTGATCAGCCGTGATAACGCCCAAGGCACGCAGGGATTTACCGGACCTGCGATCGGTGAAATTTTTAAAGCCGATGGCACCAAGCTGCCAACGTACGTCGGTTACGAAAACCCGCAAGGCGGTTTTGTGCTGGTGAAAATTACGCGCATCGTCGATTCCGATGCATTCGACGCCGCCAAGCGCAAAGCGGCCGCCGATGAGCTGCGCCAGCTGGTTGCGCAGGAAGAACTTAACGCCTATGTCGCGAGCTTGAAACTTAAGGCCGACGTTAAGGTGCAGCAGGACCGGATAGAAAAGAAACCACAATAGGGCAGGGTCGAGGAACGAGCAAATTCGGTTGGGACCTTCTGCTACCCCGATTCGTACTCCTGACACCTCAATCCCTGATCCTCAATCCCCGATCCTAACTCCTCGATCCTGTTTTCAGGCCATCCCCGCAGCGGTCGTATTGAAGCCGCAGTCGACGTAAGTAATTTCGCCGCTGATACCGCTCGCCAGATCACTGACCAAAAAAGCGGCCACGTTGCCGACCTCGTCAATAGTGACATTCCGGCGAAGCGGGGCATTTTCCTCGACGAACTTTAGGATATTGCCGAAACCGGCAATGCCGGCGGCGGCGAGCGTCTTGATCGGTCCAGCCGAGATGCCGTTCACGCGTATGCCCTGCGGGCCGAGATTCGCCGCGAGGTACCGCACGTTGGCTTCCAAGCTCGCCTTGGCGAGTCCCATAACGTTGTAATTCGGCACCGAACGCAAGGCGCCGAGATAGGTGAGCGTCAGAAGTGCTGCGTTGCGTCCCTGCAGCATCGGTAGCGCGGCCTTGGCGAGCGCGGCGAAGCTATAAGAACTTACTTCGTGCGAGATGCGGAATGTTTCGCGGCTTAGCCCGTCAAGGAAAGCGCCAGCCAGTGCTTCCCGCGGCGCAAACGCGATCGAATGCAAAATCCCGTCAAGCCCTTCCCATCGCGCGCCTAGATCCGCAAAGAGTTTTGTGATTTCGTCGTCGCTCGCAACATCGCAGGGCAACACAATGTCACTCGCGAATTCGGCGGCGAGTTTTACAACGCGATCCTTAACGCCTTCTCCCTGATACGTGAACGCGAGCTGCGCACCTTCGCGATGCATTGCCCTGGCGACGCCGTAAGCGATCGATCGGCTGCTCAAAAGACCGGTAATGAGAATTTTTTTGTCTTGCAGAAAGCCCATTGCGGCTCCTGTGGATGCGGGCAGGCGGAATTATAACGTATCGTTTCGGGCGTCCGATCAAATGACGTTCGCCCAATGATTACGCTAAACTCCAGCACTGATGAATGCGAAATTTTGGCGCTTGCTCGCGCTATTCCTGCCGCTGGCGATAGCGGGCTGCGGCGATTCACCGTGGAATAATCCGTATTCGGCGGCAGACAGCGGCAAAAACATTTTGTATTCGTCGTTCAGCGAGCGGCCCAAGCACCTCGACCCCGTGCAGTCCTATAGCACCAACGAGTCAACTTTCACGGCGCAAATTTACGAGGCGCCGCTCCAGTACCACTATCTGAAGCGGCCGTATACGCTGATTCCCTGTGTCGCCGAAGAGATTCCCAAGCCGCGTTTCCTCGACGCGGGAGGCCGGGAGCTGCCTGCGGGCGCCGCCATTAAAGATATAGCGTCCACCGTATACGAAATTAAAATCAAGCGCGGCATTCGTTACCAACCGCATCCGGCATTCGCTAAAAATGCCGCGGGCGCTCTCATTTATCAAAACCTCGGCGTAGCGGATTTAGCGGACAAGAACGTGCTGGCCGATTTTACCGAGCTGGGCACACGCGAATTAAATGCGCGCGATTTCGAATATCAGATCAAGCGGCTCGCACATCCGCGCCTGCATTCGCCAATCCTTGGCTTGATGGAAGACTACATCGTCGGCCTCAAAGACTATGCGAAAAAAATGAAAGAGGTCAACGTCGCGCTTGCGAAAAGCGGCAAGGCTGACGCCTGGATCGATCTCACGCAGTACCCGCTTGCGGGTGTCGAAGTGATCGACGATTACACCTACCGCATTCATCTGAAAGGCCAGTATTCGCAGTTTCTTTATTGGCTTGCGATGCCGTTCTTTGCACCGGTGCCGCTCGAAGCAGACCGCTTTTTCGGGCAGCCGGGGATGGTCAAGAAAAACCTCACGCTTGACTGGTATCCGATCGGCACGGGGCCTTACATGTTGACCGAAAACAATCCGAATCGCGCGATGGTGCTGGTACGCAATCCAAACTTCCGCGGCGAAACCTATCCAAGCGAAGGCGAGCCCGCGGATGTCGCCAATGGACTGCTTGCTGACGCGGGTAAACCGCTGCCGTTCATCGACAAGCTCGTGTTTTCGCTTGAGAAAGAAGGAATTCCCCGCTGGAACAAGTTTCTGCAGGGTTACTATGATTCGTCGGGTATCGCTTCGGATACTTTCGACCAGGCAGTACGCTTCAGCTCGGGCGGCGAAGCAGCGGTCAGCGATTCAATGCGAGCGCAGGGTATCAAGCTTTCGACGTCCGTCGCCGTGTCCACGTATTACATGGGCTTCAATATGCTCGACGCGGTGGTCGGCGGCGGCACCGACGAAAAGAGCCGCGCGCGCGCGCGCAAACTGCGGCAGGCGATTTCGGTCGCGATCGACTATGAAGAATACATTTCCATTTTTCAAAACGGACGCGGTATCCCCGCGCAGGGGCCTTTGCCGCCTGGCATCTTCGGCATGCTCGACGGCAAAGCCGGAATCAACCCGCTCGTATACACATGGGACGGCGCCGCGAAGCGCAAGCCGATTGAAGCGGCGAAGACGCTGCTCGCTGAAGCAGGATATGCGAATGGGCTCGATGCGAAGACCGGCGCGCCTCTCGTTCTGTATTTCGACGTAACGGCGAAGGGCGCCGAAGCTAAATCGACGCTTGATTGGTACAAGGCGCAATTTGCCAGGCTCAATATTCAACTCGAAGTGCGGCCGACAGACTACAACCGCTTCCAGGACAAGATCCGCAAAGGCAATGCGCAGATTTACGAGTGGGGCTGGCATGCGGATTACCCTGATCCGGAGAACTTTATGTTCCTGCTGTTGGGGGCGCAAAGCAAAGTAAAAAATCAGGGCGAGAACGCGTCGAACTACGTCAATCCCGAGTTCGACCGACTGTACGAAGAGATGAAGAACATGCCGAACTCGGCGGAGCGGCAGCAGCGTATCGATCGCATGCTCAACGTGCTGCGCGAGGATGCGCCGTGGCTATGGGGTTTCCATCCGAAAGACTACGCGCTCTACCATGCCTGGTACGGCAATGTGAAGCCGAACAAAATCGCCTATAACACGATCAAGTATCAACGCCTCGATCCGCAGTTGCGTGAGCAGAAGCGGCGCGAGTGGAATCAACCGCTCTGGTGGCCGTTCGTCGCGGGCCTGCTCGTGCTCATCGCGTTGATGCTGCCCGCCATCGCGATGTGGCGACGGCGCGAGCGCGGCACCGCACACGCATGAGCGCTTATATTCTGCGCCGCCTGCTGCTCGCGATCCCGATTCTGATCGGCGTCAATGTGATTACTTTTGCGCTCTTTTTTCTGGTCAACACGCCGGACGACATGGCGCGCATGCAATTAGGCGCCAAGCGGGTAACGCCCGAGGCCATCGCCAACTGGAAAAACGAACGGGGTTACGACAAGCCGCTGTTGTATAACGCCACGGCGCCTGGCATCGAAAAACTCACCGACACGATTTTTTATGAGAAGTCGCTGCGCATGTTCGTGTTCGATTTCGGCCGCGCTGATGATGGCCGGGATATTGCGCGCGAAATTCGTTTGCGCATGGGCCCCAGTCTTGCCGTAGCCCTGCCGGTATTTCTGGTTGGGCTGTTGTTTTACGTCACGTTCGCACTGGGCGTAGCGTTTTTTCGCGCAACGTATGTCGATTTCTGGGGTGTGGTCATCTGCGTGGTCGCGATGTCGATATCGAGCATGTTCTATATCATCGGCGGCCAATTTTTGATCGGCAAGCTGTGGCACCTGGTGCCGATTTCGGGCTTTGCCGGCGGGCCTGACGCGTTGCGCTTCCTCGTTTTGCCGATTGTCGTCAGCGTCGTCGCCGGACTCGGCGCGAGCGTGCGGCTTTACCGCACCTTCTTTCTTGAGGAAATCAGCCGCGACTACGTGCGCACGGCGCGCGCCAAGGGATTGTCCGAAATCACGGTGCTGTTTCGCCACGTATTGAAGAACGCAATGATCCCCATCCTGACCGGCGTCGTGGTGGCAATTCCACTGCTCTTCATTGGCGGGCTTATTACGGAGTCATTTTTCGGCATCCCGGGACTTGGCAGTTACACGATCGATGCGATCGGCTCGCAGGATTTCGCAGTTGTGCGTTCGATGGTGTTCATCGGCTCGCTGCTCTATATCATCGGATTGCTGATGACTGATATTTCGTACACGCTGGTTGACCCGCGCGTGAGACTTTCCTGATGGGGTTTCAGCCCGTAGTGCTGTCGACCGACTGGCTGGTCTATTTGCTGGTAACGGTCATCGTCGCCACCGTGATCTATATTCGCCG
>JANYCE010000246.1 GCA_025360445.1 Betaproteobacteria bacterium | reverse complement strand
TACGACTCGGGCATGATACGCGCGCAAAAATCCGATTATGGCCTCAAGGATCCGTCGCTGATCGATCAGTGGATGGAGTTTCCCGACCAGATCACCAACTCGATCCAAAGCATATTTCCGGGTTTCGTGCTGCAACAGATTTTGAATTCGCTCGGCACGCGGCAGGTCATCACCCACGGCCCCAACGCCTGTGAGCTCATATGGACGCTGGTCGGCCTTGAGGAAGACACAGCCGAGCAGACGCAGGTGCGTGTGAAGCAATCGAATCTGGTCGGGCCCGCGGGGTTGGTGTCAATGGAAGACGGCGCCATCGGGGGCTTCGTGCAAAAAGGCATTGCCGGCGACCTCGACAAAAACGCCATCATTGAAATGGGCGGGCGCGGCGTCGGCGGCATGCCTACGCGCGCCACCGAAACTTCGGTGCGCGGCTTCTGGAAACGGTATCGCGAGCTGCTTGATGTCTGAACTGGTGGTCGCAGCGGCCGACCTGCAGGTGGGCGCCGAAGTCAGCGCCGCCATTGCGCGCCTGATGACGCAATACGTGCACGCAATTGACGATGATCAACTCGAACGCTGGACGCAATTTTTTACCGTTGACGCGCTTTATAAGATTTTGCCGCGCACCGCATTTGACCGCGGCCATCCAATCGGAATCTGGTCTTGCGACAACCGGGACATGCTGGAGGACCGCGTGAGTGCGATCCGTGAAGTCAACGTATTCGAGCCGCATGTGTACCGGCATGTCATAGGCCCCACCGAGATCCTCCGCTGTGCCGACGGCGCTTACCACGCGCAAACGAGTTATATCCTGGTGCGAACGATGCAGGACGGCGAAATGTGCGTGTTCAGCGCTGGCCGCTACGTCGATGAAATCGTCATTGAAAACAAAACGGCGCTTTTCAGAAAACGGATAGTCGTCACGGATTCAGCGCGCTTCGATACACTCGTCGTGATTCCCATCTGACAATTGATCTTTTAAGATTTGAGAACCGCCATGCCTGGAACGACTAAAAAAACTAAAGCTGCATTCGCATCGAAGAAAACGAAAGCGCCTGTTTTTCATCTGCATGTAGAAAACAGCAGCAAACGCCCGCCGCTGTTTCAATTGTGCGAGGACACGTACGCTGCGGCGGCAAAACGCCATCGCGCGCTGGCTGCACGTCTCAAGGTCACCGTCGGCTGGGATGGCGTCATACTCGACGAGCAGTTGAAGACCGCCGACTTCATGATCAACTCGAATCCGCCGCGCGATAGATTGCGTGAACGCGCGCCGCGGCTGCAGTGGATACAGACGACCGGCGCCGGCATCGACGGGTTGTTGCCGCTCGACTGGCTGCCCGCCGGCATCACACTGACGAATAACAGCGGCGCGCACGGGGACAAGGCCGAGGACTACTGCACGATGGCCCTCCTGATGCTGCAAATGCGAGCGCCCACCGTGATCGCCAACCAGCGCGACAAAAAATGGGCGCCGATATTTACCACGCCCATTGCCGGCCGGACCGCAGTCATCATCGGCTTCGGCGATCTGGGCAGCGCCGCCGGGCGCGCCGCCCACAACCTCGGACTTAAAGTAATTGCCGTAACCCGCAGCGGCAAGGCACGTAAGCCTGCCGATACGGCCTGCAAGGTGGAGCGGATCGACAGCGTGTTGCCAAAAGCCGACTTCGTAATCGTGACTACGCCGTTAACTGCCGGCACCAAAAATCTGCTTAGCCGCGCACGGCTCGACCTCATGAAATCAACGGCCGGCTTGATCAACATTGGCCGCTCACCCGTGGTTGATTACGACGCGTTGCTCGAGAAGCTTGAAAAGAATGAGCTGGCAGGCGCAGTGCTCGATGTGCACAGCCCGGAGCCGCTGCCCACCGACGCACGCATGTGGACCGCGCGCAATGTGATCATCACGCCGCATATCTCATGCGACGATCCGCGCTATATGGACTTTTTGTGCGACACATGGTTCGCGAATTTCGCCCGCAAGCTAGCCGGCAAGCCACTCACGAATCAGGTCGATCGAAAGCTCGGATATTAGAAGCAGGATTGAGAATTAAGGAGTGAGGATTGCAGAGCGAAGATTGAGGCTTTAGACAAAACTTTAAAATCCAATTTCGATCCTCATTCTCTTTCCACATCCCTCATTCCTGAATTCTGAATTCTGAATCCTAATACCTCAAGCCTCAATCCTCAATCCTCATATGCTCCCGATATTCCACATGATCGACGGCGCGCCTGACCCGGTGGCGCCATTCAGTCACGCGGTTGAGGCCGACGGCTGGGTGTTTGTCACGGGCCAGATGCCGTTTACCGGTACCGCCAACGACTCTCCTTACCCTGATGGCATCGAAGCACAAACGCAGCAGGTGATGGCGAATCTGCAACGCGTGCTCGGCGGCTGCGGGCTCTCGCTCGAGCACGTTGTGTCGGCGCGAATTTTCCTGACCCATTTCAAGGAAGACTACGAGCCCATGAATAAAGTCTACGCCGGTTACTTTCCGGCCGGCCGGCGGCCTGCGCGTACCTGTGTGGGCGTCAGCGGGCTCGCCCGCGACGCACGCATCGAAATCGATTTCATCGCGCGCCGGCCTTGATAACGCCCGCCGCTTTCGCGAAGCTGGCCGCCGCTCAGGCGCCCAAGGCCGGCAAGCTCACGCTCGATCATGTCGCGCACTTTGTCCCGCACATCGACACGGCGGCGCTCGCGCTCGAAAAGCTTGGCTTCACACTGACGCCGTTCTCGGCGCAATCCCATCGCCTCGAACCGAGCGGCCCCCTGCTGCCGGCCGGCACCGGCAATTGCTGCATCATGTTGAAGCGCGGATATATCGAATGTTTAACGCCGACCGGCGATACGCCGGTGGCTGATCAGTTGCGCGCCGCCATTCAACGCTACGTGGGCGTACACTCGCTCATCTTCGGGACGAATGCGCCGGATCTTGATCATGCGCGCCTGGCCCGCGAAGGTTTTTCGCCGCTCGAACCCATCGCCTTGCAGCGCCAACTCGCCACCGGGCACGGCGAAGAAACCGCGCGCTTCACGGTTGTGCGCGTCCCGCCCGTTGCAATGCCGGAAGGCCGCATCCAGTATTGCCAGCACCTCACACCTGAATTTGTTTGGCAACCGCACTGGCTCCAGCATGCGAACCGCGCCACGGCGTTAACCGCCGTCATACTGTGCATGGACGACCCGACCGAAGCCGCCGCTCGTTATTCTCGGTTCACTGGATTAAAAGCAATTGGCGAAGGCGACCGCTGGCACATCGACACTGCACGGGGCCGGGTATTGTTTAAATCCCCCGCGGCAATCCGCCGGGTGTTTAACATCGAGCCCGCCACGTTGCCGTGGATTGCCGGCTATGCGCTCGCCAGTGGCAACATGGAAGTCACACGCAAACATATTGCGGATACCGGTTTTGCCTATGGCGCGCTCGATGCGGAGCGGCTCTACGTGGTGCCGCCTTCGTGCGTCGGCGGCATCATGGTCTTCGAGCCGGCGACCAGCGGCCGGCTTGAGTTCGGAGCATCCATTGCTTAGTATAAAATCCCACAAGCATTGCCACACAGAACGCAGACTTCACGGCGGAAAATAGAATTTAATGGCCGTGGTAAGCATCGCGTGGTTTCCGCATGTCTCTGTGCCTTCTGTGCCTTCTGTGCCTTCTGTGCCTTCTGTACCCTCTGTGCCCTCTCCGTTAAATGGTTTTCGCAAATGACTATCTCGAAATTCGATGAATCGTATGACGTCATCGTCGCCGGCTTCGGTCTGGCAGGCGGCATCGCAGCGCTCAACGCCACCCAAGCCGGCGCTAAAACGCTGTTGATCGAAAAAGCGCCAGTACCCGGCGGGCTGTCGATCTGCTCGTACGGCGCAGTGCGCAGTGCGCGCGATCCGCAGGAGGCTTTTACCTATTTGAAAACCACGAATGACGGACGCACGCCGGATGACGTGCTGCGCGTGCTCGCGGAGGGCATGTGCGGGCTCGAGACTTACGTCAGGCAGCTTGGCCGTATTAACAATGCCGTAATCGCCAACTCGATCGAAGAAAACGCTTTACGCGAAAAAAGCGGCGATCCGTACCGGCGCCAGATACGCGCTAATTATCCGCTGCCCGGAACCAATACCTTTTATCACACGACGGTGATTGACATTCCAGGCTTTGACTCGCGTGAGCAGTATCCGTGGGCGAACGGTGCGCCCGGCGGCCCTAAGCTTTTTAAAATCGTGCACGATCATTTGTTGCAGCATAAGGTCGAAATCCGTCTCGCCACGCCGGCCCTGCAGCTCATCGCCGATCCGGTCACGCGCGAAGTGCACGGCGTGCGAGTGTCAACGAACGGCGTTGAACGAACCATTGAGGCGCGCCGCGGTGTTGTCCTCGCCTGCGGCGGCTTCGAAGGCAATGCCGACATGAAAGCGCAGTTTTTCGAGAACAAGCCGGTGCTAAACGCTGCGGCGCACATGAACAACGGAGACGGCATTCGTATGGCGCAGCATCTGGGCGCCGAACTCTGGCATATGTGGCATATGCATGGCGCTTATGGTTTTAAGCACACCGATCCCGATTATCCGTATGGCATCCGCGTGAAACGCATGCCTGACTGGTTTCCAGGCGAGGCGGACAAGGTCAAAGTGAAAATGGCGTGGATACTCGTCGATCAGTCGGGTGAGCGCTTCATGTCCGAATATCAACCGTACACGCAGGACACCGGCGTGCGCCAACTCGCGCATTTCGATCCGGTCACCCAGCGTTTCCCGCGTAATCCGTCGTTCCTGATTTGCGACGACGAAGGCCGCCAGATGTATCCACTGGGCAAAGCGACCTCGAACGATGAAGGCATCCGCTACGACTGGAGCGACGACAATCTGAAGGAAGTCGAACTCGGCATCATCAAGTGCGCTCAGTCGCTGCCCGAACTCGCGCAACTGCTCGGCATCAACACGGGAACCTTTGAGCAAAGCATCGCGCGCTGGAACGCGTTATGCGCGCGCGGCGGCGACGCAGACTTCGAGCGCCCCGCCGGCTCAATGACGCCGATCAAGACGCCGCCTTATTACGGCGCAGCAGTATGGCCGACGCTTTCCAATACGCAGGGCGGCCCGGTGCACGACGCACAACAGCGCATCATCGACGTCTACGGGAAACCGATTCCGCGCCTGTACTCCGCCGGCGAACTTGGCAGCTCGTTCGGCCACTTATATCTATCCGGCGGCAATATTGCCGAATGCATAGTGACGGGCCGGATTGCCGGCTGCAACGTCGCGCAGCAATAAACGCGGCGGCGGTGCGAAATGCAGCTGATTGCCGTATGCCGGTTGCCAGAAAACATTGGCGCACTTTATGCCGCCGGCTCTATAGCATTGCCGGCTGCTCCGGGCATTCCATCGTTTGGCCAATAAAATTTAAAACCTCATGAACCAGCGACACCTTGCCGATTGGTTGCGCCGCACCGCGGTCTCCAATATGCCGCTGTCGCAACGCCGTCGCACGCTGTTGCGCATGGCGTCAGCGTTTGCGGCATCGGCTATTGTTGCGCCGCTCGCGTCGTGCGCTACACGCGCTGCACCGCACTTTGCAAGCGATCCATTTACGTTGGGCATCGCATCAGGCTGCCCGCGCCCCGACAGCGTCGTGCTATGGACACGCCTGGCGCCAGGGCCATCCGGCAGCCATTTCTTACCGCCCGAAAATATCGAGCTTCAGTGGGAAATCGCGCATGACGAAAACTTTCGTGGCATCGCGCGTCACGGCACCGTGCTGGCCACGCCGGCGCTTGCGCACAGCGTGCACGCGGAGGTAACGGGCCTCGAACCGGCGCGCACTTACTGGTATCGCTTCAAATCGGGCAACGCAATCAGCGCGACCGGCCGCACCCGCACCGCACCTGCGGCGAACGCGCTAAATCAACGGTTGCGCTTCGCGTTCGCGTCCTGCCAGCAGTACGAGCAGGGGTTTTATGCCGCATATCACCACATGGCGCGCGAAGACGTAGATTTTGTAGTTTTCCTCGGCGATTACATTTACGAATCGTCGTGGGGCCGCAACCATGTGCGCAAGCACACCGCGGGCGAGCCTCGCACGCTCGACGAATACCGTAACCGCTATGCGCTTTACAAAAGCGACCGCGACCTGCAACGTATGCATGCGGCGGCGCCATGGCTCGTGACGTGGGACGATCACGAAGTCAAAAACGATTACGCGAACGATCAATCCGAGGACCTCGATGTCAACTTTCTCGTGCGCAGGGCCGCCGCGTATCAAGCGTACTATGAACACATGCCGCTCTCTCTGCGCTCGTTACCGCAGGGCCCTGCCGCGCTGCTGTATGACAGTTATGCATTCGGCGATCTCGTCAATTTTTTCGTGCTCGACGACCGCCAGTTCCGCGCACACCAGGCGTGTCAGCGGCCTGACCGCGGCGGCAGCAATGTCGTCGCCAATTGCGCGGAGCGACTAGAGCCGGCGCGCACGATGCTGGGCACTGAGCAGGAAAACTGGCTGCGGGAGGGCCTCGCGCGTACGCGGGCTCGCTGGAACGTTGTCGCCCAGCAAACGCTGATGGCGCAAAATGACCGCACGGCGGGCCCCAATCAAAGCTTCTGGAACGACGGCTGGGACGGATACCCGGGCGCCCGCGCGCGCTTGCTCGGCAATCTCGCTGCGTCGCACGTATCCAACCCACTCGTCATCAGCGGCGACGTGCATTGCACCTGGGTGGCCGATCTCAAGGTCAATTACGACGACGCAACATCGCCCGTGGTGGCGACCGAGTTGTGCGGCGCTTCGATCACCTCTCAAGGTCCGACACCCAAGCAGATTGCCGCCACGCTCACGGAGAATCCGCATATCCGCTATGGCAACGGCGCGCATGGCTACCTGCTGATCGAGTTAACGCGTGAGCGCTGTACCGCCACCCTGCGCGGGCTCGCCAGTGAAAAACTAGTCGATAGTGCGGTGTCGACGCTCGCGACGTTTACAGTCGACGACGGCCGCCCCGGCGCGCTGCCCGCATGAAATTGTTCGGCCGCCCGAACATGCGGTCGTTGCGCGCCGCGTGGGCGCTAGAAGAAGCCGGGACAGAACGCGCCTCGTCGCCCTATGTGGAACGGTTGACGGCAAGGCCGGCGCTCGCGCGCGCGCCGGCGGGAATCCGGCGCATAGCCAATCGCTCTATTCGGGCTTGATGCCCGCCTGTTTAATTACTCGCACATACTTATCGATATCGCTCTTGATTGTCGCGCCGAATTGCTCGGGCGTGTCGCCGATCGGTTCATAGCCGAGGTCGGCAAACCGCTGCTTTACATCGGCCGACCTGAGTGCCTGAACCGAGGCGGCGTTAAGTTTCGCCACGATGTCTCTAGCCACGCCGGCCGGTGCAACCAACCCGAACCAGGCGTCCATCGCATACCCTTTGACGCCCGACTCGCCGACCGTCGGCAGGGACGGCGCGGTAGCCGACCGCCTGGCCCCGGCGACCGCGAGTATGCGCAGCTTGCCGGCTTTGGCATGCGGCAGAACCGCGGCGTAATCGGCGAACATCATGTCGATCTGTCCCGCAATCAGATCGGTGACCGCCGGCGCCGTCCCTTTGTAGGGCACGTGCACGACATCTGTGCCGCTCATCGTCTTGAATATTTCAGCGGCGAGGTGCGATATTGCGCCAGTACCTGAGCTCCCATAGCTCAACAGACTCTTTTTTGATTTCGCTACAACGATCAGTTCCGCGACGTTTTTCGCGGGCACGTGTGGATTGATCGCGAGCACATAAGGCACGACCGCGATATTGGTAATGGGCGTCAGGTCATGCGGGTCATAACCGAGCTTCGGGTACAGGCCGACGGCGATCGCAAGATTGCTCATGCCGCCCATGATGATCGTATAGCCGTCCGGCGGCGCCTTGCTGCCGTATTCGACGCCTATCGTGCCGCCCGCGCCGCCGCGGTTCTCGACGATCGTCGGCTGGCCGAACGCCTCGGTCCATTTCTGGCCGATGATGCGCGCGAGGATATCGTTGGGGCCGCCCGGCGCGAACGGCACGACGATCTTGATCGGCTTCGCCGGAAACGCAGTAGCGGTTTGCGCCATCGCACTGCTCCCACTGATGACGGCGAGCACGCAAGCGGCGGATAACAGCGAATCGCGGTGAGTCATTAGGTCGACCTTTGTTCGATGCATAAACAACACATAAACAATAAAATGCTGGCAAACGCCGTGCCTGCCTGGCGGCGCGCCGCGACTGCGCCTTTACCGCAACCGGTGTGGCAATAGACGACGCGCTGAGAGCGCCGCGCTTATTCGAGCTTGATGCCAGCCGCCTTGATGACCTTCGTGTACTTATCGATTTCGGTCTGGATCAGCCTGGTGAACTCAGCCGGCGTATTGGTGATCGGCACGGCGCCGTTGCGCTCGAATTGCTCTTTCATCTCCGGTGATTGTGAAATGGCAGTCAGTTCGGTTTGCAGCCGCTTGAGTATCGGTGCCGGCGTGCCTTTGGGCGCAAAAAATCCGAGCCACAGCGACGCATCGAATCCCGGATAACCGGATTCGGCAACCGAAGGCACGTCGGGCAATGACGGCGAGCGTTTCGGTGTGCCGACCGCCAATGGCCGCAACCGGCCCGCTTTCGCCTGGGTCAGTACCGCGGGCATGCTGCCGAACAGCGCCTGTACCTGTCCGCCCAGCGTCGCGGTATTCGCCGGGCCGTTACCGTTGAACGGCACGTGCACGATATCGATGCCGGCCGCGGTCTTCAACATTTCCATCGCGAGCTGGGTCGTCGTGCCAGTGCCCGCCGATGCGTAGTTGAGCTTCCCCGGTTGCGCTTTGGCGAGCGCAATAAATTCTTTGAGCGTGTTGGCTTTCACGCCCGGATTGACCACCAGCAAGTACGGTGTGGTCGCGACTAATGTCAGCGGTTCGAAATCCTTGATCGGGTTGTACTTGAGGTTCGCGTACGCGCCCGCTGCGATGACATGCGTGCTCGTCGTGCCCATCGTAAGCGTATAGCCGTCCGGGTTTGAGCGCGCGGCAATTTCGGTGCCGATGGTGCCGCCCGCCCCGCCGCGGTTGTCGATCACGACTTGCTGGCCGAGACGTTCGCCGAGTTTCTGGCCGACAATGCGCGCGATGATGTCGGTCGATCCGCCGGGCGGGAACGCGACGATCAGCCGGACCGGCTTACCCGGATAGCTTTGAGCGAGCGCTCCGCTCGTCAACGATGCGCACAGTAATACGGGCGCCGCGCGACAAATTGCCGCCAAGATTTTCTGCATGGTGTTTCTCCTCGGTTTGAAGTCGCAAGGCGGCCGATATTGTTATGGTGATACAGCGCGAATTATAGCAAGGCTCTAATCAGAGCGCGGTAAGCGCTGTCAGCGCATCCGCACGACTCACCCTCATGTCGCCGCTCTCCCCGCCACGGAGAAACCGGCGAATTAGATTACAGCTCCTCGGTCGGGTTACTCGCGCAACTCACTATTACTCGCGCGTCAGCGCACCGTCCTTGATAAGTTGCTGCAGACGCGCCGCTTCTTTTTTGACGAATGCGGAAAATTGCTCCGGTGTGCCGCCCTGCACTTCGAGTCCGAGCTCGTCGAGCCGGCGCCTGACGTCGGGCATTTGCAGAATCCGATTGCCTTCGGCATTGAGCTTGTCGATGATTGCGCGCGGCGTTTTCGCC
>JANYCE010000240.1 GCA_025360445.1 Betaproteobacteria bacterium | reverse complement strand
GCGCTGCGGGGGTGGCGCCTATATTAGTGCTTCATTGAGAAAAAACACGAACGCGTTTTTAAACGCAGAGGTGTCACGCCCCTTAAGAACAGAGGCACAAAAAGATAGTTGAAGTCAGCGACGACTTACGCTTAAAGCATTGCGCGACAAGGATGAACATTCACCACTGAAACAGCGCACGAGCGATTCGCACCCGCGATGCTGCAAAAAACGCAACAGCGGCCTTGACAGCGGCGGGCGCGAGGCGTTTACTGAAAGCGCTTCGGTAACACGGTTCGGAAACAGGGTCCCAGACTAACCATCTACGTTAGGTTGTCGCAGCCTTGATTCGCTGTTGTGCGCGCCCTCACAAGCGGGTGCACCTGATGCGAACGTGCGATGGCCACCTTGGAAGCAAGTTTGAGAACTCTTCCGGGCCGTGGGATCGAAGTCCGTATCAAGCTGGAAATGGAGGTTCTATATCGATGACTTTTCCGACAGCTAAAACTGAGAGCCGGCAACGATAGGCCGGAACTGTCACGACACCCGTGACGACCCCACGCCACCCTGAGTGGCAAATGAGGCCCTGCGATTCCCTCGCGGGGCTTCGCGTTTGTGGCGTCGCACGTCGAAGTGCAGCGGCGGGATAGACGTAAAATATGGAGTTGCAGAAACGCGCAGCTTTACAAGGACCGTGCATGAGAATCACGATATCCGTCCGTTTAACAACATTGAGTACGCGGCTGATCGTTGGTGCGCTGATTTTTGCGGCGAGCGCAGGTGTCCAGTCCCAGGACTATCCTGTGAAACCCGTGCGCATCATCGTGCCATTTGCGCCGGGCGGGCCAAACGATCTCGCAGTGCGCCCGGTCGCGCAAAAGCTGTTCGAGTTTCTAGGCCAGCCATTCGTCATTGATTATCGCGCCGGCGCTAACGGCATCATCGGGTGCGATCTCGTCGCCAGGGCCGCGCCCGATGGCTATACGATGGTTGTCATTTCTTCATCGTTCTCGATTAACTCGAGCACTTACGCGCAACTGCCGTTCGATCCGATTCGCGATTTCCAGCCGGTCGGCTCGCTGGCGACGAGCGACATCATCTTTGTCATGAACCCCACAGTGCCGGCCAGGAGCGTGAAAGAGTTCATCGCGCTCGCGAAAGCAAATCCCGGCAAGCTTACGCACGCATCGTCGGGCACCGGCGGTTCACTGCATCTTGGGGCGGAGCTCTTGAAGCAGACCGCCGGCATCAACATCGTGCATGTGCCGTATAAAGGCGCGTCGCTGGGATTGACTGATGTCATCGGCGGTCATGTCGACTCAATGTTCATATCGGCGCCCGGTGCGGTAGGCCAGATCAAAGCCGGCAGGGTTCGCGTTTTGGCAATCGCGAGTGCGCGGCGCGCACGTGCGCTGCCGGACGCGCCGACATTCGCCGAGGCCGGCTATCCTGATGTGCTGGTCGACACGCGCTATGGATTGCTCGGACCCGCGTCGTTTCCCGCCTCGGCGCTGGCCAAACTGGAAGCCGCGATCGCCAAAGCGCTGGCGACGCCGGAAGTGCGCGAACAGTACGCCGTGCTGAGCCTGGATCCCGCGGCGCTCACACCGCAGCAATACGCAACCTTTTTGCGCGATGAAATTCAGCGCTGGAGGAAAGTCGTGGTGGCGGCAAAGTTGCAGCCGCAATAAGGTACGTTACTTCGCGCAGCGCCTCTTATCCTCCCCCGGAAGATCAGGGTTAGCGTTACGCGACGACTGACTACTTGCAGTAAGCCGAAACCGCATCCCGCGCCGTCTGCGTAACTGAAGCACGCTCGTTGTCGTCGAGGTAGTGCGCCTCACCGGTTTTCGGATCGTTCCCGCCTTTCACACGGCGGGCGTTTTCTATTGACACAAGGTGCGCGCGAGATGCGGTGCATTTCTTCGCGGCCGTTTGCGCAGCGGCGAGTTCTTTCCTTTCTTGCGCATCGCGCTCGAACTGGCGCTGCCGAAATGCATGTTCCTGCTCGTGGTATGAACTCCGCGGCTGACCGGCTGCGTCGGGGCTGCCCCCGCCGGTTTTGGCTACCTCGCGTTGCCTGATGGTGCCCGGCGCACATTTCTGCGTGTATTCTATTTTTCCGGTAGCGTCGATGCATTCGTAAATCTGCGCCGGTGCGGTGGTAGAAATGCAAGAAAGCGTTGCGATTAACAGCAGACGCATGACGACCTTAAGAGCGCGGCCGCACAGAACGAGAATTGCGCGTAAATCAATTTATGCGTTTTGCGGCCGTGCGTTATGTATCGGTAAGCTTGAAGGCTTTCGGACCGATATCCGGCAGCCAGTATTGAATGCCTTCGACGCCGCGCCGGCACTTCAAGCACAGCCGGACAGCAATGTCACTGCCATTGGCTCCGTACACGTACCCGCAGTCCAGGCACTCAAGCCGGTACGCATACTGATTGTGATCGGTGCCATAGACGCCGAACGTGCCACGGCATATTTGCCGGTTGGCGTTCACGTAGCCGATCTGCGTAGTGGGCTTGTCGCCCGAGCGCAGTACGAACTCGCTGCCGTCAGGTGAGATGAGTGGCATGGCAAGCCATGATAAATCAAACGCGCGAGGCGTACTTGGAACGAGAAAAGTCGTCTGCGCACTTGTCACACACGCATCACTCCACCGCCGGCATCAGCAGACGAATCGGTCGGTCCGAATATGATTGAGCGAATGCGCCCGGCAGCAGCGTCGCACCGGCAAGCGCGGCGATAAGCAAATGCAGTGCGCGCCGGGCGCTGATGCGATGCGTGTTGAGAGTCAAGGCTCAGTGCGTATAGCCTGGATCGATCTGCTCCATCCAGCGGTGCACAGCTGCCCACATGATTGCAGGACCGTCGGACGTGTCTTTTTCTTTTTTCTGCACGAGCTGGGTCGTCTGGGCGCTGGTTTTGCGCACGACGTCCATTGGCGGAAAAATCAACTTGGCGCCGCCGGATTGCGCGAGCACCTGCGTTTCGCACGACATCTC
>JANYCE010000213.1 GCA_025360445.1 Betaproteobacteria bacterium | reverse complement strand
GCGATTGAATCCGGAAGCGCCGGAGTCGATTGCCGAGGCTACGCACAGTCTGATGGAATCGCGGGCGGTCAGCGTCGATGAGGCGAAATCGCTCAACCTCATCAACGTCGAGCGCAGCGGCGACGCGGTAATGATCCCGGCCTGGCGCTACGCGCTGATAAACCTCCCGCATCCGATGCTTAAAAGCGGTCTTATCGCGCTCTATAGCCCGAACGCGCAAATGCTTGCCGCGGAACCCGAAGTTGCGATGCGCATCGCAGCGAGCTCGCAGTCGTTGCTGATGGTGCTGGGCAAGGAACTGACGCCGGCGGCCCGCGATGTATGGCGGCAATACGTGCAAAATTCGCCGGCCCATAAATTCGCGGTTCTCGACAGCGGCTCAGGCGCCGACGCGGCGGCGGAAAGCGCGGTCGTCGATGCGTTCCACATTCCGGCGTCGAACGTTTTGTCGCTGCCGATCAAACAGGCAGTCGCGAGCCGCCTCGCGCATACCGAAGGCCCCGCTACGGCGGGCGGCATAGAACGAATTGAAAAAATGCATGCCGAAAAACTGGTCCCGGAGCGCCAGGCACTGTTGCTAAGGGCGGTTGCCACGGAGATTGGTCCGCTCGTGCAGTCGGCGCGCCAGGTGGTTGCCGCCCGATTTATTGCGACGATCAAGGGCATGCAGGATCTGACATCCACCGCCGGCAAAAACCGCGGCGTCGCCCAGGACATGCTGACGCGCCTCGAAAACGAGCGCAAAACGTATCAAAAAAGCGTCGCCGTTTTTAATGTCACTTATTCCGATTTGACAGCCAAGGGCCAGGAACTGCTGGCAGCCCTGCATGATGACCGCATAGAGGAAATCCTGTCGCATGACCGCGAATTCATCCAGGGCGCATGGACAACCGCGGGCATGTGGAAAAGTATTCAGGGGCTGTTCAGCTACTTCACCACGCAAGTCGAAAAAATTCTAAATTACGCCGTACGACTCCGCGAGTCGGTCGATGGCATTTACCAGCAGTTTCATGAAAACTTCGGCCTGGCCAAACTCAGCCCGCCGCCGCTGACGCTTCAAAGGCATCTTGATGCGATGCATGCACTGGAAGCCAACGCGCGCTCTTTTTGCCACGATCCGATCAACATTGCGACGTATAGGGATTTTCTGGCCAAAAAATTCTATGGCGGTCTGGTGGAGGAAGCCCGCCAGACATTCGAGATGACGCGCCTCGATACCGAGCACTGGCTGCGTGGCGCACTTAGACCGCTCAATGGCCAGATTATGGAACGGCAAAAACTCATGTTGAAGCGCGTCGAAAATTTGCGCTGCATGAAAGACAATCAGACTTCCGTGGACGAACGCATCAAGCAACTCGACTCCCAGCGCCAGGAACTCAAAAAACAAGGCGAGCAACTCGATCAGTTGCGCACCAACCTTGCACTGACCCCTGCACCGGCGGTCAAGCCCGCGATTGAAGTTAAACCGGCAGTTACGGGGTAGCTGCGATCAGCCCCGTCAAACGGCCGGCCATGACTGAGCAAACGTGACCAGTCAACTCGAAAAAGAAGTCGCTCATTACCAGCTATGGCGCGACCAGATGATTGCCGGGATTGAATCCTATAAGTCATGGCTCGACACCAACGGTTACGCCGATATCCAGCAATCGCTGCGTATTTACGATTTGATCGAGAGCCTGCGCAACGATCGCATGACGTTGGCTTTTCTTGCTGAATTCTCGCGCGGAAAGACGGAGCTTATTAATGCAATGTTCTTCTCCGACTTCAAGCAGCGCCTGCTGCCTTCGAACGTCGGCCGCACTACGATGTGCCCGACTGAAATTTTTTACGATGCTGGCGAAGAGCCATACATGCGGCTGCTCCCGATCGAAACGCGCAGCCGCCAGGAGACCGTCAGCGCGTTGAAGCGCCAACCGGTCGAATGGATCAAGGTAAAGCTCGACGTCAACTCGCGCGACGAGATGACTGCGGCAATGAAGCATCTCGTCGAAGTAAAATTGGTCGGCCTCGACGAGGCAAAAGCGCTCGGGCTGTGGGATGACAGTGATCCGATGATGGCGACCATGATCAAGCGCGATGGCGACAAGGTCGAAATTCCGGCATGGCGCCACGCCATGATCAGCTATCCGCACCCGCTGCTTAAAAGCGGCCTCATCGTGCTGGACACACCGGGTTTAAATGCGCTTGGCACCGAGCCCGAACTCACGCTGTCGATGATTCCAAACGCGCACGCCGTGTTGTTTCTGCTCGCGATGGATACCGGCGTGACCAAGTCGGACCTCGATGTGTGGCAGAAATATGTGCAGCCTGCGGCGACCCGCCGCATCGCTGTGCTCAACAAGATCGATCTTATGTGGGACGATTTGAAAACCGACGCCGAAATCGCCGTCGATGTCGCGCGCCAACTCGAACAAACCGCGACGCTGCTCGCTTTACCGCGCACCCATGTCATG
>JANYCE010000026.1 GCA_025360445.1 Betaproteobacteria bacterium | reverse complement strand
GCAGCGCACGGGCGGACGATATGCGCTCGTCAGTCTGTGCATCGGCGGCGGGCAGGGCATGGCCGCGATCATCGAAAGAGTTTGATCGGCTGACGATCTATCGCAGGCCGGTGGCGCAATCGCTGCCGGCCTTTTTATTTTCCGGATTGGACCACCCATCATGGCAGAGACTTCCTCCGTAACGCTGACTGGCGGCCGCTTCGATTGGCAGGATCCGCTGTTGATCGAGCAGGAACTGACCGACGAAGAGCGCATGATTCGCGACACCGCGCGCGCTTATGCGCAGGACAAGCTGATGCCTCGCATCGTGATGGCGAACCGCAATGAAACCTTCGACGTCGAGATCATGCGCGAGATGGGGGCGCTTGGATTTCTCGGTTCGACGCTCGAAGGCTATGGCTGTTCAGGCATCGGATATGTCGCCTACGGGCTTATCATGCGTGAACTCGAGCGCGTCGATACCGCCTACCGGTCGGCGTGCTCGGTACAAAGCGGGCTCGCGATGACGCCGATATACGCTTACGGCAGCGAAGCCCAGCGCGAAAAATATTTGCCGAAGATGGCGACGGGCGAATTGCTCGGTTGCTTCGGTTTGACTGAGCCCGATCACGGTTCCGATCCCGGCAGCATGACGTCGCGCGCGCGCAAGGTCGACGGCGGTTATACGTTGACCGGTACCAAACTCTGGATCACGCACGCGCCGATAGCAGACATCATGGTGGTGTGGGCGAAAGATGACGGCGGCGTCATCCGCGGCTTCATACTCGAGCGCGGCATGCAAGGTTTGACGACGCGAAAAATCGAAGGAAAGTTTTCGGTGCGCGCATCGCCGACCGGCGAGATCGCGATGGACCAGGTATTTGTGCCGGAAGAAAACCTGCTGCCCAATGTGACGGGACTCAAAGGTCCGTTCGGTTGTCTTAATAACGCGCGCTTCAGTATTTGCTGGGGGGCGCTCGGCGCGGCGGAGTTCTGCTGGCATGCGGCGCGCCAGTACTCGCTCGACCGCAAGCAGTTCGGACGTCCGCTGGCGGCGAATCAGCTGATTCAAAAAAAGCTGGCCGACATGCAAAGCGAAATTGCGATCGGCCTGCTCGCGTGCCTGCATGTGAGCCGACTGCGCGAACAGGGCAGGGCAACGCCTGAAATGGTGTCTCTGATGAAACGCAATTCAACCGGCAAGGCGCTCGACATCGCGCGGGTTGCGCGGGACATGCATGGCGGCAACGGCATCTCGGATGAGTTTCACGTCATCCGTCATGTGATGAATCTGGAAACGGTCAACACGCTCGAAGGCACGAGCGACATTCACGCGCTCGTGCTTGGCCGGGCCCAAACCGGCATATCGGCTTTTAACTAGTTAGTACCACAGGGGAAAAACCGGATGATCTCACAGCGTAAGGTACTCGCGTGTCTCGTGTCCGCATCGTTTACTGTTGCAGGGCCGGTCGCGGCGCAGACCTATCCGGTCAAGCCGATACGCGTCATCGTGCCGTACGCACCCGGCGGCTCGACGGACGTTGTCATGCGTATCGTCGCCCCGCGTATGTCTGAATCGCTCGGCCAGCAAGTGGTTGTTGAAAACCGGCCCGGTGGCTCTTCCACGATCGGTCTCGATGTCGCCGCCAAATCACCGCCCGACGGTTATACGCTTGGTGTTGCGAATATCTCGTTCGGCGCCAATCCGAGCCTGTTCAAGAAAATGCCTTTCGACAGCGAAAAAGATTTGCTGCCGGTCAGCCTTGTGTCCATCGTGACGCTGGTGCTCACCGTGCATCCTTCCGTGCCGGCGCGCTCGGTGAAGCAGTTAATCGCGCTTGCGAAAAGCAAACCCGGCAGCCTCAATTACGGCTCCGCAGGAAACGTCAGCGCCAACCACCTCGCCACCGAGCGCTTTAGTTACATGACCGGCATCAAGATGGTCCACATTCCATATAAAGGCGGCGGGCCTGCGGTCATCTCTATCGTCAGTGGTGAAACTGCGATCTTGATGGCGACCATACCGTCGTCGATCCAGCACTTTCAAAGCGGCCGGTTGATTCCACTTGGGGTGACCAGTCCGAAACGAAATGCCGCGCTGCCGGATATTCCGAGCATTGCCGAGACCGGTGTTGCCGGCTATGAGGCAATTGAGTGGAATGGCGTTATGGCACCGGCGGGCACACCACCCGCGGTCGTCTCGCGCCTGCACCAGGCCATCAACAAGGCGCTGGGAATTCCGGAGGTCAAAGAACGCATTCTTGCGCTGGGCGCCGACCCGGTCGGTAGTTCGCCAGAAGAGTTCGGCGCATTCATTAAGAAAGAAATCGCGACGTGGTCCAGGGTCATCAAGGAAGTCGGGATCACGATTGAGTGAGGCAACATTTTCGCTTACGACAAGGACAGGGTAATGGCAGCGAGTAGTACATGGATTGAACAGTTTCCCGGCAACATGACGTGGTCGAATGCCGCGCTGGTGACCAAAGGCATGGCGCCCTACGGGGCGGTCGCATTGGGTGAAATTGACGAGGTGTGCGAGCGCCTGAAGACGCGGCAAACTGAACCCGATGCGTGGCAGGAGGAATGGTGCGCAATGGCGCAGCGGCTCGAATCAGTCGCCGCAAAAGCAGCAGCAGAAGGGCGCCAGCATACCGCCGGAAATTATTATCTGCGTGCCGGCATGTATTACTTTACTGGTGAACGCTTCATATATCCGGGACCGGCCAAGCTCGAGGTTGGCCGCAAGTCGCTGGAGTGCCAGCGCGCGGGACTCGAACGCCGTTATCCGAACATGGAATTCGTTGAAGTCCCGTATGAGAACACGACGTTGCCCGCGATATTTTTGAAAGCACCCGGTGTAACCGGGCCCGCACCCACGGTCGTTGTATTCGATGGCATGGACAACTGCAAAGAAATGAGCATTCTGTTCAACGGACTCGAATTTGCGGCGCGCGGCTGGCATACGCTTGCCATTGATGGACCCGGACAAGGGGAATCTCTGCGTTTGCGCGGTCTTTATGCTCGCCATGACTACGAAGTAGCAGGCAGCGCGGCTTACGATTACGTTTCGCGTCGACCCGACGTCGACGCGAAAAAAGTGACGGTCATGGGTTACAGCTTCGGCGGGTATTACTCTTCACGTGTCGCTGCATTCGAAAAACGCTATGCGGCCGGTGTCGCGTTTGCTGCGCTGCATTGGGATCTCGCCGGATGGCAGCGCGAAATTAAACGCAAACTTGAAATCGATCCGAAGAACACCGCACAGTCGGCGTTTCATTTTCGCTGGATCATGGGGCACATTGATGACGGCGATGCGGCGATCGAAAAAGCGCGGAAGTTTTCGCTGGCTGAGGTCGCGGGACAGATCGACCGCCCATTTCTGATAGTGCATGGATCCGAGGACAGAGTCGTGCCGGTGGACTCCGCACATAAACTTTATGCTGCGGTGGGTTCCAAACGCAAAACGTTGAAGATACTGACGCCTGAGGATGGCGGCACCTATCACGCTCAGGCCGATAACCGCCAAGTCGGCGTCGATTACATTGCGGATTGGATAACCGCGAACGTCTAGCGCTCTCTCATCGTTGCAGCGATGTGCCGGTGTGACGCGTCAAATCGATGGTTTCTAAATTGTCGCGTTGGGTGGCCGCCCATAGCGCAGGCGCCTCGCCGGTAAGTATTTCAAAATAAAAAGGCGGGGCGCCCGCACTATGGCGCTGCGGATATCGTGTTATGAAACGGTCCATAAGCTTTGCTGGCTTTACGCATTAAATTTTACATAATATACATTATACGAAGTGGTATATTGAGGAAATATTCCGGCGATGCCGCCTGCGCTTTTATTCTTTCGCGCCTTTGGCCAATATCTCGACAACACCTGAATGATTTTTCTCACGGGCTATGCCGGCCGCGGTCGCTCCGGCGTCTGACTTAAGATTTGGGTCGGCGCCATTAGCTAAAAGAAAACTGACCATCTGAGTGTGACCCTCGCGCGCGGCCAGCATCAGAGAAGTGACACCGTTGTCAGCAGGACCGTTAACTTGTGCGCCATAAGCAATCAAAAGACGCGCCATGTTCACATGCCCCATCACGGCGGCATACATGAGTGGAGACCAGCCCGGTCGATTTAATACCGCGCCGCGCTCGAGTAAGCTGCGAGCGACATCGACATGCCCGCCAATCGCGGCCATCATGAGCGCCGTCTCCCCGAACTCATTGGCAGGCTGAACCTTGGCCTGCGCTGCCAAAAGCTGCCTGACGACCCCATTGCTGCCTTCTTTAGCAGCCATCATGAGCAGCGTATTGCCCTCACGGTCGCTCGTATTTGGATCGAAGCCTCGCTTAAGCAGAGAACTCACCACCTCGACATTGTCCGTTTTTACGGCGTCCATCATCTGTTCAAAACTACTGGCGGCGGCTGCGAATTGGCTTGCCAACACCAGTGTCAGCACGCTGATAATCTTGGTAGTTAACATGAGATTAACTATTTATTGATTTGAATAGATTGAAGAAATTTGTTGTTGTAACAGCGCACACCTGTTCAAACGGCAACCCTTTCAAGCGCCCTATTTCCTCAGCTACGTGCTTAACATAGCCAGGTTGATTGGTGCGTCCCCGATATGGGACCGGCGCCAAATACGGCGAATCCGTCTCAACCAGCATGCTTTCCATCGGAACCTCGGTTGCAACAGCCTTGATGCCTTTTGCGTTCTTAAACGTGACTATCCCCGAAAACGATATATAAAACCCCAAATCCATCGCCGCCTTTGCAACGTCCGCTGACTCGGTGAAGCAATGCATAACCCCTCCGGCCAGCTCCGCTCGCTCCTCGCGCATGATCCGCAAAGTGTCTTCGGCTGCCGCGCGGGTGTGAACGATCAGCGGTTTTCCGCACTCGCGCGCGGCCCGAATGTGCGTGCGAAAACGCTCGCGCTGCCATTCCAGATCGCCCTTCAACCGAAAATAGTCGAGCCCCGTTTCACCGATGGCGATTATTCTGGGATTGTCGGCAAGCGCGAGAAGTTCCGGCACCGATACCACATCGACCGCTTCGTAGTCCGGATGAACGCCCACCGAACCGTGGACATGCGCATAGGTCTCGGCGAGTTGGCGCACGCGCGGAAAATCTTCGAGCGTTACAGACACACACAGCGCATGTTCGACCTTGTTTTCCCGCATTAGCGCGAACACGGAATCAAGTTGTTCGGCGACCTCCGGAAAATCAAGATGGCAATGCGAATCAACGAGCATAGCTGGCGGTCAGGTCTTCGCCGCGTAAAAGTGCGGTATACGAAAATAATAATTGTTCGATATAAAGACGTGCGTTCAGCGGATGGTGAACGCTGCGTTGCTGACGAACCAATGTGCGGTGAAAGCGGGCAATATCGACGGCGCGCAAGCCACTGGCTATCTGGGCAAGCGCTTTTGAGTAATCGTGATTGTAGCGAATCAGGCCTATCGATTTAACGCTCAGCAAGTCATAGCTCCAGCGCTGCAGCCAGCCTAACAACCGGGGTATTGGAAATTCACGCACGTGTTCGGCCAACATGAACGCGTCGACAGTCGGCGCGGCCAGGCCTCCGAATAACGTTTTGCGCTGCTGCCAAAAGGCTCCGTCATCGAGCGCTTGCGCGGCCAGCGGCGCATTGCCTGTTTGCGCGAGACTTAGCGCAGGTTCGGCGACCCCCTGGTCACGCAGCCATTGCTCGGCCACCGCGACCGGCGGCGTCGGCAGCACGATTTGCTGGCAGCGGCTGATGATGGTCGCGGGCAGGTAACTGGGCCGGTGGGAAATCAGCATGAAGCGCGTGTTCGGCGGCGGTTCCTCGAGACTTTTTAATAACGCATTGGCTGCGTTGACATTCAGAGTTTCTGCCGGATACAGCACGATAGTTTTGGCGCCGGTCTGATGCGCCGTTAAATGAACAAAGCTTTCTAAGCTCCGCACTTCATTTACGACGATTTCTTCCCTGGGCTTAGTACGACCCTGGGCTGCCGCTTCCTCCGATCCCGATGGTCGCATCACTTCCGGCAACAATTCGCGATAATCAGGATGGGCCGCCGCCGCAAACCACCGGCAGCTCTGGCACCCGCCACACGCAGCGTTTTCAACCGGGGTCGTGCAGGCAAGTGATTGCGCGAGCTTGCGCACAAAATCGAGCTTGCCGATCCCCTCCCGGCCGCGAAACAACAAAGCATGCGGCAACGTCTCACGACGTTGCAGGAGTTCTCGCCACTGCGCCTGATGCCATGGATACACCTCTATCGGCATAGTGGTTCCACGATTTTCTGCAGCTCGCGTTGAATGGTTTCGACCGGCGTGGTGGCGTCGATCACGCGCATGCGAGTTGCCGACTCGCGGGCGCGGCGTAAATAACCTTCCCGGACTCGCTTGAAGAAATCGTCGCGTTCCAGTTCGAAACGATCCGGCGTTTTGATGCTGCCGGTGCGCTGGCGTCCGATTTCCGGCGCGACATCGAATAGCAAAGTGAGATCAGGCTGCAAACCTGCCTGCACCCACTGCTCGAGGATGCGCAGTCGCGCCCAGTCGACGCCGCGTCCGGTGCCCTGATAAGCGAACGTTGCATCGGTAAAACGATCGCATAGCACCCAGTCGCCTCTTGCGAGGGCCGGCGTTATGACTTTATCGAGGTGCTCACGGCGCGCTGCAAACATAAGCAAGGCTTCGGTCTCGAGATGCATTGCCTCGTTTTTGTCGAGTAGCAACGCGCGAAGTTTTTCGCCGATGGCCGTCCCGCCGGGCTCACGCGTAACGACAGCTTCAATTCCGCGCTCTTTGATGAATGCGGCAAGCCACGCCAAGTGTGTGGTTTTGCCGGCGCCGTCGATGCCTTCGAGAGTGATGAATTTTCCGTGCATGATTTTTACTGTGCGCCGCGCCGCTGGTATTTTGTCACGGCGCGCTCATGCTCCGCGAGGTTATTCGAAAACTGCGATGAACCGTCGCCGCGCGCGACAAAATAGAGCATTTTGCCGACCGCCGGATTAAGGGTTGCGGAAAGTGATGCCAGGCCCGGCAATGCGATTGGCGTGGGTGGCAAACCCGTTCGTACATAAGTGTTGTACGGCCCGTCGGCCAGCAGATCTTTTTTGCGCAGATTACCGTCGAACTCCACCCCCATACCGTAAATGACGGTTGGATCGGTCTGCAATCTCATGCCGATCTTGAGACGGTTTATAAAAACCGAGGCAATCATTGATCGCTCGGCCGGCTGACCGGTTTCCTTTTCGACAATCGAAGCGAGGATCAGCGCTTCATACGGGCTCGCGAGCGGCAGCCCATCGGCGCGCGTCGCCCACACCGAGTCGAGTTGCGCACGCATCGCGCGGTGAGCGCGTTGGAGCAAGGCGGTGTCAGTCGCACCGTTCGGAAAGTAATAAGTATCAGGAAAAAACCACCCTTCCACTGACGATTGCGCAATGCCCAGGCGCGTAGCGAGTTCAGTTTCCGCAACGCCGCTCGTTTCGTGTTTTAGCGCCGGATGCGCGTCGAGTGCTGCCCGCAACTGGCTGAACGACCAGCCTTCGACAACCGTCAGCTTGTCCTGACCGCGCACGCCTGAAGTTATCATCGTCAATAGCTGGAACGCGCTCACTGCGCCGCGCACCTCGTAGTTGCCTGCCTGAATATGCGTCGAGTGCCCGCTCAAGCGGCCAAGCGCTTCGAATTGCCATGGCGTCGAGATCACCCCGCCCTCGCTCATCTGGCGCGCAGCGCTGCGCAGGCTGCTGCCTTGCTTTAGGCTAAATTGTTGTGGCGCCGATGACGCGGTGGCCAGCCAACCGTAAACAATCAGCCACCCGGCAAATGCGGCCGCCAGCGCGACGCTAAACCATGCGATTATTTTTAGCCCGCGTTTAAGCACGTTGAGCATCTGCAATCCAATGCTGTATCTGCGCCGTGAGCGCGCCTTTTTGCCAGGCCTGGCGCTCGAGCGCAATCACTGGCCACAAGCCGACGACGCTATTGACCACAAACACAGCCTCGGCTGCGCGCAGCCTGGCGAGACTAACCGCCCCGATTTCCATGCCGATTCCATGTGCCTTTGCAAGATCGATAACGAGGCCGCGCATCACGCCAGCCACGCCGCAACCAGTCAATTCGGGCGTCACGAGCTGGCCTGCCTCGACGATGAACAAGTTACTCATCGTGCCGCCGATAATGTTGTCGGCTGCGTCGCATAGCAACCCTTCGGCTATCGCCGGATCATTCCATTCCATTCGGGCGAGTACATTTTCGAGCCGGTTCAAATGTTTGATGCCAGCGAGGCGCGGCTGCGAAGCAAGTCGTATTCGGCATGCCTGGACACGTATGCCAACGTCCGGGAAACGGGCCGGAAATTCGGGCAGCGGGCCGGTAATGATCACACGGGTCGGTACCGCACCAGGCGGCGGTGCGTATCCACGGGGGCCGTTACCACGCGTGACGACAATCTTGACTATGCAGCCGGCGGGATCGAGCAATGCAATGTCACGCTCAAGCACCTCACGCAAAGGGCAGTCGATCTGGAGCGCATCGCAGTCGTGTGCGAGCTTGGCGTATTGACGTTGCCACAGCACGGGCCTGCCGGCGACGACCGGGAAAGTGCGAAAGACGCCATCTCCATAAGCCAGGCCGCGGTCACGCACGCTGAGCGTTTCGCCGGCGACGCCATTGATAAAATTCATTCGAGTGTGGGTGCAGAGATTCGCGCAGACGACCGGCGCAGCGGCGACCTCAGACGGCGCGGAATACGAGAGTGCCGTTAGTCCCGCCGAAGCCAAACGAATTCGATACCGCGACTTTGATCGGCATTCTGCGCGCCTCGTTCGGCACGTAATCCAGATCGCATTGCGGATCTTGATTAACGAGATTGATCGTCGGGGGTGCAATTTGCTCGTGCAGCGCGAGGGCGGTAAATACGGCTTCGATCCCGCCGGCGGCGCCGAGCAGATGACCGGTCATCGACTTGGTTGAACTGACCGCAAGTTTTTTTGCATGGTCGCCGAAGCAGCGTTTTACCGCGATGGTTTCCGCGATGTCGCCAAGCGGCGTTGAGGTGCCGTGCGCATTGATGTAATCGACCTGCTCGGGGTTGACGCTGCCATTGCGCAGTGCGTTGACCATGCAACGCGCGGCCCCCTCCCCGTCTTCGCACGGTGCAGTGATGTGATGGGCGTCCGCACTTAGCCCATACCCCGAGAGCTCGCAGTAAATTCGCGCGCCGCGTTTTTTTGCGCGCTCATACTCTTCAAGCACGAGTACACCGGCGCCCTCACCAAGCACGAAGCCGTCGCGATCTTTGTCCCACGGGCGGCTCGCAAGTTCAGGCGCATCATTGCGTGTGGAAAGCGCGCGCGCCGCACAGAAACCACCCACGCCAAGCGGTGAAACCGTGGATTCGGCGCCGCCGGCGATCATCACATCGGCATCGCCATACTCGATGAAGCGGCCGGCTTCGCCAATGGAGTGATTCGCCGTTGTGCATGCGCTCACCACCGCAATGTTCGGGCCTTTGAGGCCGTACATAATTGAGAGCTGGCCCGAAATCATATTTATGATCGTGCCGGGCACAAAAAATGGAGAAATTTTTCGCACGCCGCCGGCGAGCATTGCATCATGGGTGGTTTCGATTAACGGCAACCCGCCAATGCCGGACCCTATGCACACGCCTATCTGGTTACGATCTTCCTGATCGAGATCGAGTCCGGAGTCTTGCAGCGCATCGATGGCCGCGGCAAGACCATAGTGAATAAAAGTGTCGAAGCGCCGTGCTTCCTTGGGGGAAAGCCATTTTCCTACCTCAAACCCCTTGACCTCGCCCGCGATCTGGGTCGGAAAAGTAGTTGTATCGAAACGCGAAATGCGCGTGATGCCGGAATTTCCCGCGACGATGTTTCCCCACGCTTCTGGAATGCCGATGCCGACCGGAGAAATAATGCCCAGGCCGGTGACAACTACTCTGCGACGTGCCAATGGAGTTCCGCGGTTCGAGCCTGATCAGGACTACTTGAGGTGGGACTTGACGTAATCGGTGGCCTGTTGAACGGTGGTAATTTTTTCCGCTTCTTCGTCCGGAATCTCGCACTCGAATTCTTCTTCGAGCGCCATCACCAGTTCGACTGTATCGAGCGAGTCGGCGCCAAGGTCGTTGACGAATGACGAGTCATTCTTGACATCGGCTTCGCTGACGCCGAGTTGCTCGGCAACAATCTTCTTGACGCGCTGTTCTATATTTTCCATCTAGAGTTCCCTTAAGGAGTGATCCGGTTTTATGCGGAAAGTATTTTACCAAATACGGCGCGTGGCACCTAACCAGTGCAATTCATCCGCTAATCCATCAACATTCCGCCGTTGACATGCAAGGTTGCGCCTGTGATGTAACCCGCGGCCGGCCCTGCCAGAAACGCCACCGCACCGGCTACTTCATCGACCGTGCCGAGGCGCGCCAGCGGAATCTGCCCGATGAGCGACGCACGCTGGTTTGCATCGAGTTCGCGCGTCATATCAGTATCGATGAACCCGGGCGCCACGCAATTTACAGTAATATTGCGGCTGCCTATTTCGCGCGCGAGGGATTTGCTGAATCCGATCATGCCGGCCTTCGCCGCGGCGTAATTTGTCTGTCCGGCATTGCCCATCACGCCAACCACCGACGTAATGTTAATGATGCGGCCGTGGCGCGCTTTCATCATCGGACGTAGCACCAGCTTGGAGAGCCGGTACACCGACTTCAGGTTGGTCGACAAGATGTCATCCCACTCATCATCTTTCATGCGCAGTAACAAGTTGTCGCGCGTGATTCCGGCGTTGTTGACCAGGATCGCAATATCGCCGCACGCCTTCTGCACGGCAACGAGCGTCGCCGCAACCTGCGTCGCATCGTTGACGTTCATCGCAAAACCCGCGCCTTTTATTTGGGCGGCAAAGAGGTAGGCGTTGATTGTCTGTGCGCCCGCTTCAGTGGTGGCAGTTCCGGCCACCACGGCGCCCTGCTTACCGAGCGCGAGTGCAATCGCCTGGCCGATGCCGCGTGTTGCGCCGGTGACTAATGCGACTTGTCCGTTGAGCATCACGCCGCCTGTGAAAATATCTGTAGCGACTTCAGGAGCGACGCCGCATCCGCGATGGCAAACCCCTGCAAACTATTGTCGATGCGCTTTGTCATGCCGGCCAGCACTTTGCCGGGACCGCATTCGCCTACATGCGTTACGCCGCTACGCGCCATGTGCTGAATGACTTCGACCCACCGCACGGGATTGCACGCCTGACGTGCAAGCGCGTCTTGTATTTGCGCGGGATCTGTTACAACGGCGACGTCTACGTTATTAATGATCGGTATTTGCGGTGCATTGAAGGTGACGCCTGCAAGCGCTTGCTCGAGACGTTCGGCGGCAGGCTTCAGCAAAGAAGCATGAAACGGAGCGCTGACCGGCAACATCACGGCACGCTTGGCGCCTTTCGCTTTGGCAATGTCAGCGGCGCGCTCAACCGCGGCCTTGTGACCGGCGATGACGACTTGGCTTGGCGCGTTAAAGTTGACTGCTTCGACAATTTCACCTTGCGCAGCCTCCGCACACGCGACACGCACCGCGTCATCGTCGAGACCAAGTATCGCGGCCATCGCGCCAGTGCCTGCGGGCACTGCCTCCTGCATTGCCTGAGCGCGCAACCGCACGAGTGGCAGCGCATCGCGAAAACTCACCACGCCCGCTACCACCAGCGCGGTGTATTCACCGAGGCTATGCCCGGCGACGATTGCAGGCTGTCTCCCGCCGGCATCCAGCCACGCGCGATAAATCGCGTAGCCGGCCGTCAGCATGAGCGGCTGAGTATTGACCGTCGAGTTAAGGTCTTCCGCCGGACCGTCAGCCGCAAGCTGCCACAAATTTTGTCCCAGCACGTCGGCGGCTTCGGCAAACGTATCGCGCACAGGTTTGCTATCGGCAAAACTCTGCAGCATGCCTACCGTCTGTGATCCTTGACCCGGGAAAACCAATGCAAGCTTCATCTCGACTCCTACATCTCAACCAACACAGCGCCCCACGTAAAACCACCCCCGACGCCTGCGAGCAAAACTTTGTGGCCGGCTTTAATGCGCCCGTCACGCACCGCCACGTCGAGCGCCAACGGTATAGAGGCGGCGGAGGTATTGGCGTGACGGTCGACGGTCACGATGGTTTTAGCGGTAGAGATGCCCAGTTTTTTTGCGGTCGCATCCAAAATGCGTACATTGGCCTGATGCGGAATCAACCAGTCGACGTCGGCGGGCTGCATTTCGCACAACGCGAGTGTCTCGCGCGCCACTTCATCGAGCACGCGCACGGCCAGTTTAAACACTGCCTTTCCATCCATTCGTAAAAACGGATCGCCGGTAACCTTGCCGCCGCACAATTGACCTGGCGTCGACAATATGCCCAAGTGCGAACCGTCCGCATGTAACACACTCGCGCGCAGGCCGGGCGTGTCAGCTGCCGCGAGGACTACCGCCCCGGCGCCGTCGCCAAACAATACGCACGTGCCGCGGTCGGTCCAGTCGAGAATCCGGGAAAATACTTCAGTGCCGACCACCAGCGCGCGTTTGTACGCCCCGCTGCGGATAAATTTATCCGCGATGTCGAGCGCATAAACGAAGCCCGAACACACAGCCTGAACGTCAAACGCCGGGCAGCGTACAGCGCCGAGTTTGGCCTGCAGCACGCATGCGGTACTCGGGAAAATAAAATCCGGGGTTGAGGTTGCAACTATGATTAAGTCGAGATCTGACGCCGCCATTCCCGCCGCCTTCAATGCCTGAAGCGCCGCCTGATGCGCAAGGTCGCTCGACATCTGCCCCGCCTCTGCGAGATGACGCTGGTGGATTCCCGTGCGCGTGCGTATCCATTCGTCGGAGGTGTCGATCCGGTTCGCAAGTTCGTCGTTGCTGACGACATTGGCTGGCAGATAACTGCCGGTACCCACAATGCGCGAATAAATCACGCCGCATTTTCCTGTATGACCAGCATGCGATCCGTAATCTTGGCGAGGACACCGCTGCGTGCTTCGTCGGCCGCGCGGCCGATGGCAATCCGAAACGACGTGCGATCGGCAGATCCATGGCTTTTAACCACGATGCCGCGCAGTCCCAACAGGGTCGCGCCGTTGTAGTTGCGCGGATCGAAGCGTCGCTTAAATGCATTCAGCACCGGCAGCGCTGCCAGACTCGCTGCGCGCGTCAATAAGTTACGGTTAAACTCTTCGCGTAAATAAGTGCCAAGCATCCGCGCGATCCCTTCGGAGGCTTTGAGAGTGACATTGCCGACGAATCCATCGCATACCACAACGTCGGTGGTACCCTTATAGATATCGTCACCCTCGACATTGCCATAAAAGTTGAGCCCGCTCGCACGTAATAACTCTGCGGCGTGCTTGACGACTTCGCTGCCTTTAATTTCTTCCTCGCCGATATTCAGGAGGCCGACGCTCGGCCGCTCCTTGTTTTCCACCGCGCTGACCAGCATTGCGCCCATTACGCCGAATTGCAAAAGTTGCTCGGCAGTGCAATCGACATTGGCGCCTAAATCGAGCATGTAAGTCCGGCCACTTACCGTCGGTAGAACCGAACAGATGGCCGGACGCTCGATGTCAGGCAGGGTTTTCAGCACGAAACGCGATATCGCCATCAAGGCGCCGGTATTGCCGGCGCTAACGCAGGCGTGAGCGGCGCCGTCTTTGACCAGGTTGACCGCCACGCGCATGGAGGAGTCTTTTTTTCCGCGCAAGGCGCTAGCGGGCGCCTCGTCCATGCCGACCGTTTCACTCGCATGCTGTATCGCGGTCCGCGCGGCCAACTCGCGCCTTGCTTTGCGCAATTCGACTTTAATTTCGTCCTGCAGGCCGACGAGGATGACGTTCACCGCTTCGCAACGCTGTAGAAAGTCGAGCGCAGCGGGGACAGTTACGTGCGGGCCGTGATCGCCGCCCATACAATCGACCGCCACCGTTACGTCCATTTACCGTCCCCGCCGGCGCGCACCGGACTGGCTGGCGCGCTTAAAGCCACAAGATTCGACACGAACCTCGCCGACCTTACTCGTCTTTGGTTTTGACGACTTTTTTCCCGCGGTAGTAGCCGGTGGGGCTGATGTGGTGGCGCAAATGCATTTCGCCGGTGGTTGGCTCAACAGCGAGCGACGGCGCAACAAGAAAATCGTGTGAGCGGTGCATGCCGCGTTTCGAAGGGGACTTTTTGTTTTGCTGAACTGCCATTTTGAAACTCCTTTACGTTCAATTCTTAATACTACGTTCGTGCGCCAGCTTAGCCAGCGCCGCAAATGGCGATGCCGCAGAGTCGCCTGATCCCTTGACCGCCGGACTGCATTGACCCTCGGCATGTCGCGGCGCAAGCGGAATTGCCAACAAAACTTCATCTTCCACCAGCGACCACACATCCGTCTGCGCGGTGGCCGGCACGCCGTCGAGATCATCAATCCCGCCTGCGTCGGCTTCTGCGCCATTAGTCAAAAGCAGCAAGTTTGTCTTGACCGCCAGCGGGTAAATCAGTTTGCCGAGACAGCGTTGGCAGAGTAAATCGATGCTGCCCGTGACCGTCATATGCAATCGCAACCGTTGCCGGGAATCACGACCGCCCCTAATCTCGAATTGCAATCCACCATCCGCGTCATGCAAGCTGTCGCTTAGCCTCGCAAATTCGCTGACCGGCACGCTGCCGGTTAACTGCTCGCCAGCGCTCGCAAATTCAAGGCTATCAATTAGAGGTCGTGCAGACATAAACCGCGCATGATAATATTTTCGCTCTAGTCTGTCAAAACAAGATAACAGAAAAACCCTTTAACGCAGGGACTTAGCAAGCTCACCCATGGATTACCCTGCCCCCGCTGAACTTGTTCTGGCCTCGACTTCGCCGTATCGCCGCGAACTTCTGGAGCGCCTGAAAATTCCGTTTAAAATCGCCGCGCCTGAGGTTGATGAAGCTCCTCTGGTGGGTGAAAAGCCGCCGGCCCTCGCGTTACGCCTTGCGTGCCGTAAGGCTGAGGCCGTCCGGCACGCGTGGCCCGACGCGTTGATCATCGGCAGTGACCAGGTCGCAGTCGTCGGGAACACCATCATCGGTAAGCCGGGCGATTTTACCAATGCCGCCAGCCAGCTAAAGCGCATGCGCGGCGAGCGGGTTCGATTTCATACGGCAGTGTGCTTGCTAAATTCACGTAGCGCGCTTCAGCAGACGGCGCTAGTCACGATCATCGTTCATATGCGCGAGTATTCGGACGAGCAGATAGAGCGCTACGTTCTTAGCGATACGCCCTTCGACTGCGCCGGCAGCGCACGCATCGAGGGCCTCGGTATTGCGATGGTGGAAAAGTTGGAAGGCGACGATCCCACTGCGCTGATCGGCCTGCCGCTTATCGCGTTGTGCAAAATGTTGCGCAACGAAGGCTTTGAGCTGCCTTAACTTCATGGCTATGGACGCGGGCACGGCGCACGGCGCATTGCATTTAATACCGGTCACCCTGGGCGACACCGACCCGCATATGTCGTTGCCGCCTTCCGCCTTGCACGCGGCATGCGCACTCGATTATTTTCTGGCAGAAAACGCCAAGACCGCACGAGGATTTTTAAAAAGCATCGGGCATCCAAAAGCTTTAAGAGATCTGAAAATAGAATTGTTCGACAAAGATAGCAGTCCTGAACGCGCCACCGAGCTATTGCACTCGCTTTCCACCGGACGCAGTGCCGGGGTCTTGTCTGAGGCTGGCTGTCCGGCTATCGCAGATCCGGGTGCATTGCTGGTAGCCGCCGCGCATCGATTGCGTATTCGCGTGGTGCCGCATATCGGCCCTTCCGCAATGATGCTCGCGTTAATGGCGTCGGGATTTAACGGCCAGCGATTTGCATTTCACGGCTATCTGCCGGTGCCGAAAGATGAGTGCCGCCGCGCCATAGCCCTGCTGGAAAACGAATCACGTGCACAGAACATGACGCAGATATTTATAGAAACGCCTTATCGCAACGATCAGTTGCTGCAGATTTTTCTTGCCGTGTGTGCGGGAGCCTCCCGGCTGTGTATCGCGAGCGACTTAACGCTTGCGACCGAATCTGTGCGTAGCGCAACTATTAACGAATGGAAAGCTAACGTGGGAGAAATCGGCAGGCGGCCCAGCGTTTTCCTGCTCTACGCGCGGTGATCAGCGCAACTGCGCGCCGCTCGACGCCGTTACTTTTACGAGCGCCTCGGCCATCGCCGCACCAAATCGTCGCGCGACTCTTTCAGCAATGTTCTCGTGCGGTGTGAAGTCGACGACATCTTCCGCCTTGATCACATCGCGCGCTACCGAGTCGACGCTGCCGAGGGCGTCGGCCAATCCGAGCTCGATACTTTTCGGCCCAACCCATACCAGCCCGCTAAAAAGTTCCGGCGTTTCTTTGAGGCGCTTGCCACGCCCCTCGCGCACGACGGCGATGAATTGTTCATGAATTTCAGAAAGCATTTTTTCCGCAAACGCCTTGTGGGCGGGATTCACCGGTGAAAATGGATCCAGAAATTTTTTGTTCTCCCCCGCGGTAATTGCACGTCGCTCGACGCCCAGTTTTTCCATCGTACCGGTGAAGCCGAAACTGTCCATGACCACGCCGATCGAGCCAACGATGCTCGCCTTGTCGACGTAAATTTTGTCGGTGGCCGCCGCCACGTAGTAGCCGCCGGAGGCGCAAATGTCCTCCACGACCGCATAAACCGGAATGTTGGGATACAAGCCGCGGAGGCGCTTAATTTCGTCATTGATATAGCCCGCTTGCACCGGACTGCCGCCCGGGCTGTTGATGCGCAGGATGACGCCCTGCGTATTGCTGTCTTTGAACGCAGCCTGCAAGCCGGCCATGACATTGTCAGCGCTGGCCTGCCCCTGGGACGCAATGACGCCGCGGAGCTCGACCATCGCAGTGTGCTTGCCGGAAGATTTTTCGCCGGCTTTTTTTAGCCATCCCATGCCCAAAAACAGCACGACAAACAAGTAAATCAGTACCAGCATCTTGAACGCCATGCCCCAGCGTCGCGCAGTGCGCTGTTCTGCGACGGCCGCGAGCGCAACTTTTTCAAGGACACTGCGCTCCCAGCCGTCCCCGGTATTGCGCGGATCCAAATCAGCCATTGCGAGTTTCTTTCTTATTGAATGCGGGTGATAAAATTGTGAGAGAGGTTTTCTAAATCGCGCAAAAGTGTTGCATCACGATATGTGGCGCTCCACCAGAAAAACGCTGCCATCGCGTTCTTCTACGGGCGCCGCTATAAGTCGTTCACCTTTGCACGGCCCCATAATGCAGTGACCGGTATCGGGCTCGTAAGTTGCGCCATGCGTTGCGCAAATTAAGTATAACCCAGCTTTATCGAAGAACTCGCCCTCCATCCAGTCGAGTTCTACTGGTATATGCGCGCAACTATTGAGGTAGCCATAAACTCGGCCGTCATAGCGAATTGCAAATGCGGGGGCATCCCGGCCGTTCTTTTGCATTATGAATCGCACACCGGGACCGCCGTCAGTTAACCCGGCGCTCGCGCAAATCAAGCGTTGCTGCGAAGCCATTGCCATAATTCCCGTGGTTGATCCAGGCAGGCGATCGGTTTGAAATTTAGAAGCTGGCTGCGCGGGTGTGCACCGTAAGTGACCGCGACACTTTCAATTCCAGCATTAGCCGCCATCTGCAAATCGTGCGTAGTGTCGCCTATCATCACAGTTTCGCCACCTGCCACGCCAAGCATGCTCGTCAGATCGAGCAACATCTGTGGCGCTGGCTTGTTTGCCGACTCCTCACCACATCGCGTCGCGTGAAAGTACGACGCGAGACCCGTTTTCTCGAGAGCTCTATCGAGACCTCGTCGGCTCTTACCCGTGGCAATCGCGAGTCGATGACCAGCGGCATGCAGATCCTGCAACAACGCTTCAGCACCCGTAAACAGCGGCGTTTGCGGTTCGCGCAAGCGGAAATGGTGGCCATAGCGTTCTACGACCTGCGGATACACGGCTGGATTGACGCCGGGCAGAACATAGGCCAGCGCGTCGTGAAGTCCAAGGCCGATGATGTGCCGGGCACGCTCGTCAGCCGGAACTGGCAGGCCAACGTCCGCACACGATGCCTGGAGCGCGGCGACGATGACTGCGGTCGAGTTCATTAAAGTGCCGTCCCAGTCGAACACGATCAGGTTAAAGCGTTTACCCACTCGATTATTCCGACTTTTCCGAGTTAAGTTTTTCAACAAAATATTGCAATTCGGCAGGCAACGGCGCCTCTATGACCAATTTGGCGCCGCTGGCCGGATGCCTGAAGCCCACACTCGCAGCATGCAAGAACATGCGCTTTAATCCGTTTCGCCCAAGTTGTTTATTGAGCTCGAAGTCGCCATATTTGTCATCGCCTGCGATGGGAAATCCCAAGTGCGCCAGATGCACGCGGATCTGGTGTGTGCGCCCGGTTTTCAACTCGGCGCGCAATAAACTATAGGCGCCCCACGTCTGATTCAGCTCGAACACAGTGTGGGATTCCTGCCCGTCGTCGTGCACCGCCACTCGCCGCTCGCCTGACGCCAACAAATACTTATGCAGATTAAGTTTGACGGCCTGCTTTTTGTTGCGCCAGACACCCTTGACAAGCGTCAAGTAGAACTTTTTGATGTTCCCCTCACGCAACTCAGCGTGCATGGCGGTCAAGGCGCTGCGTTTTTTGGCGATCAACAGCACGCCCGACGTGTCGCGATCGAGCCGGTGCACGAGTTCAAAGTATCGCGCTTGTGGCCGCTGTCCCCGCAATTGCTCGATCACACCAAAGCTTAAACCGCTGCCGCCATGCACCGCCAGCCCTGACGGCTTATTAAGCGCCAGGAAGTGCTCGTCCTCGAATAACACCGCTCGCTCGAGTTCGGCGCTGACTGGCGGCGCGGCCCGGACACTGGCCGCGGCTACTCGCACTGGAGGGATTCGTAATTCATCGCCGGTTTTAATGCGGTAGTCGGGTTTAGCGCGGCCCCCGTTTACCCGCACTTCACCGCTGCGCAGGATGCGGTAAATATGGCTCTTCGGCACGCCCTTGAGCAGCTTTACGAGGTAATTATCGACGCGTTGTCCGCCGGTTTCTTCTCCGACCAAGTGACGAGACACCGTATTTTTGCCCAAATCCTTCATTGTGCTTATACTATTCGACGGTTAGAAGACTTTAAGGACAGCGTTGTCCCCAACTCAGGCAGTCCACCGCGGCGGTTGCCGCAGGTGACGCCGGGTAGATGGCCCAGCGCCATGTAGTCTCTGGCCAGGTACGGTGAATCGAGGCTCGGGAGATGTTGCCCGTTGGTGAGATAAACAGTATCGAAACCCAATGGTTAATGTCGCTCACCAAATAAAGCAGCGATGGTAGTCGAATTACGCGCTCACAGCACACGAAAACCTTTGTTGACGCAGCGAATGGCGATCTCGGCGCGATGCACCGAACGCCGAAGTTTCCCGCTGCTCACTGACGAATTTTGACGGCAAACAGCAAAGTCATTTTTACCTAGTCACCCACACATATGAATATTTTTCGTGACTGAATGATTAAGCATTAGCGCGCGGCGCGATTTGATTCCGCGCGTGAGTTTGCCCATCCCGTGACACTGAGCGCGGGAGAAGAAAAAAATGAAACGCATGTTGTTTAATGCGACGCAGTCTGAAGAACTTCGCGTCGCGATAGTAGATGGTCAAAAACTGCTGGATCTGGATATCGAGTCTGCCGGCAAAGAGCAGCGGAAAAGCAACATTTACAAAGGCGTGATTACACGCGTCGAGCCCAGCCTCGAAGCGGCCTTTGTCGATTATGGCAGCGAACGCCACGGCTTCCTCCCCTTCAAAGAAGTCGCCCGAACCTATTTCAAGGCCGGCGTGGACGCGGCCCGGGCGCGCATTCAGGACGCGCTGCATGAAGGCCAGGAGCTCATCGTCCAAGTCGATAAGGACGAACGCGGCACCAAAGGCGCCGCGCTTACTACCTTTATCAGCCTGGCCGGCCGTTATTTGGTTTTAATGCCGAACAATCCACGCGGCGGCGGTGTATCGCGCCGTATTGAAGGCGAGGAGCGCGCGGAGCTGCGCGAAACAATAGACCAATTGGAAGTGCCTGCCGGCATGAGCGTAATCGCGCGTACCGCAGGCATCGGCCGTAACGCCGAGGAACTCGGCTGGGATTTGAACTACCTGCTCCAGCTGTGGCGCGAAATCGAAAACGCTTCGACCGGTCAGAATGGCGCATTCCTGATTTACCAGGAATCAAGCCTGGTCATCCGCGCGATCCGCGATCATTTCTCCCAGGACATCGGCGAGATCCTTATCGATACCGAAGACATCTACGAGCAGGCTCGCGCCTTCATGGGCCACGTGATGCCGGCGAATGTGAATCGCGTCAAACTATACAAAGACGACGTGCCGCTCTTTTCGCGTTTTCAAATCGAGCATCAGATCGAAACTGCGTTTTCGCGCCAGGTCACGCTACCCTCCGGCGGCGCGATCGTCATCGACCATACTGAAGCGCTGGTGTCCATCGACGTCAACTCCGCGCGCTCGACGCGCGGTGCGGATATTGAGGAGACTGCATTTCGCACCAACCTTGAAGCCGCGGACGAACTCGCGCGACAGTTGCGTTTACGCGACCTCGGCGGATTGATCGTCATCGACTTCATTGACATGGAAAGCGGGCGCAATCAGCGCGAAGTGGAAAATCGCCTCCGCGATGCTTTGCACGTTGACCGCGCGCGTGTTCAGACCGGCAAAATTTCGCGCTTCGGCTTGCTCGAACTTTCGCGTCAGCGCCTGCGCCCGGCGTTGGCCGAGAGCAGCCATATCCCGTGCCCGCGTTGCCACGGCACTGGCCATATACGGGGCATCGAATCCACCGCCCTGCACATACTGCGCATCCTGCAGGAAGAAGCGATGAAGGAAAACACCGGTGCGGTACACGCGCAGGTGCCGGTTGATGTCGCAACTTACCTGTTGAACGAAAAACGCGCCGAGTTTCACTCAATCGAGCAGCGCTTAAAAGTTAACGTTGTGCTGATTCCAAACATTCATCTCGAGACGCCAAACTATACGGTCACGCGCCTCAAGCATGAAGAACTTAATCAGGCTGACTTGCCGCCGCCAAGCTATGAGATGGTGGCTGTGCCTGAGAAGAACGATGGGACGTTGCCATCCGCCCAGACTGAAACTGCGCCGCCGCGCCCGGAAGCGGCAGTGAAAGGTATAACGCCGTCGCAACCTGCGCCTATCGTCGACCATACGCCCAAAGCCACGCCGGTGATCGCCGCCCCCCAAGCGGAAGTTTCCATAATCAGCAAAATTTTCGGGTGGTTCAAGCGACCGGTTGCTGAAGTAGCGGAGGTAAAAGCGCCGGCTGTCACGCGTGAGCGCACAGACCGCGGTGAACGCGGTCAACGCCGGGGACGCCCAAACGGTCAGCGTCGTGATCAAAAACGCGACGAACCGCGTGGCGAGCGTCCAACACAAACAGCACGTGGTGAAGCGAGTCCAGAAGGCGCTCAGCGTCAACCGCAGCGCGGCCGCACCGGCGAGCCGCGTCCGCCGCGTGAACCGCGCGAGCCGCGACCGCCGCGAGATGGTCAAGAGCAGCAATCGCGACGCGAAGGTCAGCCACCACGTCAGCCGCGCCCTGAACGCCTTGAGCAAGTGCCTTCGGAAGCGGGTGACGAACCCGTCTCCGCGCGCGAACAGACACCTCGTATTGAAGGCGAAGCGCGCGAGGGTCGTGAAGGCGGGCGTCGCCGCCGTCGGGGCGGCCGTGGCGGTCGTGATCGGGCCGAACGGCACGAGTCGTCAACAAATGCTGAGGGCGCGCAGCCAATTACTGCCGCAGGCAACAATGGTGCTGATCAAGTGAATTCTGCAGACGTCGCTCCGCTGCTAGAAACCGAGTCTTCGTTAACTCATCAGCCGAACGTGGCGGAAGTGCTGACGCCACCTGCTCCATACGAGATGCAGCAGGCGACCGCAGATACAGAAGCTCTGTCGCGACACAATTCGCAGCCACCGGTAGTAACCGAACCCGTCGCCGGGCACGTCGATGCTGAGGTCCCGGTGATGGCGCCTGCCATGCCCCCCCCGCAAGCGTCCGTAATGCTGTCGTCCGACCTCGAACAGATTGAGACTAACGCCGAAAAAGTACGCGTCGCAGCAATCAAGGTCGATGCTGCGCCTGAGTCTCGAGTCGCGCGCGTACGGCCACCGCCCCTGTCAGTTAACGATTTCCCGCTTGAACAGGTGGAAACAAGGAAGTAACTTAAAAATGCCGGGAAATTTCCCGGCATTTTTCCGCCCATCGAGGCTTAATTAGCGTTCAGCGAAGCACAGCACTCGATGACGGCAATCAAGCGGAAAAACTTGGTCGCTAAATGCGTCAGCTTAACTGTTGCTACCCGGCCTCTACCAACGTCGCTGTAGTTGCGCCGTCGATGCCCCTGAAGTTCTGGGCTGCAGAACTGTCTAAATGAACTTCGTGCTTCAGCATTGATCCAAAGTCCTCAATGCATTTTCAAAGCCGTTTTATACAAGTCATTCTCTCATCGACATGGCTACGTCGCTTATTCGCATTGCTCGTCATTGCGGTTGTCGTGGTACTAGGAATGTTTTTTCTCGTCTTCGCATTAGTCGTTGGCGCGCTAATGGCCACGATAATGTTCGGCCGACTGTGGTGGCAAACGAGAAAATTGCGCGCCACACGCAATGACGGCGTAATAGAAGGCTATTTTTCAGTCGAACCCGAAAGCCTGCCGACGATCGACCCTGAGAAGACCGTCGACGCTGCGAAGACCGTCGACAAAAGTTAAGCGCCTCCCGAGTGAGGCACTAGTGCCGCGCCGCCCTCAATGCGGCTCTCGCCCGCCGGTTTCTGTACCTTGTTTTTGCCATGCAGCCCGGCGTACTTGGCGGCGACGCATGGGAACCGATGGCATTTTTTCTGCATACTCCCGGATTCGAGCAGCTACCGCGGTGCGAACTTCGTCCGGCAAGGCACGGGCAGCAAAATCGAACCTCGAACTGATCGTCTGAGCCGTTTTATCCACAGCGCCCGCCTCCCGCCCATCTAGTATGCCGCCCGGGACCGGTGTTCCTACTTTGGCGCCGTCATGAAAAAAACCGCGATTCTTGCGCCACTCGAGCGCACGTTCACTTGAATCGATGCCGTAACATAATTGAAATGACTCGATCTCACTGGCGCTGTTTTGCCATACGAACAAATCGAAATATTCGTCATGGAACCACCGGCGACGTGTTACAGGCTCTCCTTGAACTACGCCCACAATTTCTCGCATCATAGTTTTTATCGCCCGCCGTGTGCCGACATCTAAGCTTCCAGCGTGACGCCTCCGTTTTATTTCACAGAATATAAACGTGCAGAGCACAGTTTTGACATCAAAGTCAGATGGGAGTTCACGGTGCCAGTGCTTCGGTGGCTCCGATACGCCCTGCACTGTTGTTGGCTCAACCGCTTTTGGGCCAAACAAAATTAACCTGAGTTTTGGCACGATCGGGAGCGCAAGGCAAGTAGCCCGGCGACGCGCATAGATCCAGCCGTTAACCGTTGCCCATTATGACGATTGAATACGCACCTGAATTACCAGACACGCTAACTGTCGCGCCGCATATGTGCCGGCCGGCGTCCTTGCAAACTATGTACTGACGCCCACCGTATAGAGAAAGCTCAAGTTTTCAACGCCGGTTAAAACCCAATTGCCGGCTTGCCGGGCATAAATTAGATTGAGCTTTCCCGAAACCTGCACGTGCTCTTCATTGGCGGCAGGATTGTTTTGCGTAGTGAGATATATGACTAATATTTTTCCGCTGAGCGCGTTTTTTGACTCAAGAATCACGATGCGGCGAAATTCGTCATGGTCGAGCCCCCCATCCCGGACGACTGTGAGACGCGCACGACCTTACCCACGATATCCCGGGCGATTTTATCAACCGTAACTTCGGAAGTTTCAGATTGTGACTGAGTTTGTTGAGCGGACCGTATGCCGTTAACAACGGGATTCACGTCGGCACGATTGGCCGGGCCGGGGTCGCACCCCGCTAACAGGACAAAGGTTGCCGCAACACTGGCCGCGCCTTGGATCGTGGCCTGCCAGTGTCGCATGCGTCTACATCGTAAGATATAGAACTTCAGATATGCCGTTCGTGTGTTGTCTAAATTTATTTTACCGTGAACCGCGATTGCCGGAGCACGAAGGTCGTCAAGTCGCCTGACTTCCCTCCCATGCCACCGCTTCCACTGCCCCCCCCCGCTCGAGGTGGAGAACCTCCGGAAGCCCCCGAACCGCCTCTACTGGTTCCGCTTGTTCCACTGCCGCCGGAGGACTGCGCGTATCTTCTCGAAATAGTCCTAGTCCTCGCGATTGCGAAGATGGCGGCAGACGTTCCGCAAATTCTGAATGGCTTTTCATACGAAGACACCAAATTCATCAGTAGGATACCGTCGGACATACAGGGCGAATCGCCTCAACTGCATTCTTAATAAAGTTTTTAACGTTCGCACACGTCGGGAGCATTCAAAACGTATTGGGTTAAACATTGTGCTTCACTTCGATCAATCGACGCGCTATCGCCGACTTCATATTGGAATATTTCCAGGCACATGGTATGTTCGACGCCTGTGATCGCGGTCATATCAATTGCGGCTCGTTGAAGAGTGAAAGGTCTACGATGATTATGCAAGCGCACCGGCCGGTGGGGTGGATTCTGCTCGGGGCGCTGCTCGCTTATTTGGTGTATTTAAGTTTTACGGCGTATCTGAACCCCGCTTTTTTGATCGGCTACGCGAATATTTTTTCATGCTGAATGCGCATTCGGTGTTCACCATTTAAAACCGCACTAGCGGCGCTGCTCAGATAACAATGCCGCCGCCGGATATGCAATACTTGCCGCCGTCGTCGAACATATCAAGAAATGCCCACTCAGTTGCAGTCAGCCGATTCACCAGTTGAGCTTCGCCGCCCGCACGGCTCCCTCCCCGTACCTCCCCATCTTGCGATCAATGCGCAGGTTTTGGCGGAAGTAAACTAACCGTGGCTGCCATACTGCTCGACGGGGCCGCCATCGCCCAAGATGTATATGCGCAGCTACATGAGCGCATTCAACGCCTGCACGTCCGCGGCATTCAACCCGGTCTCGCTGCGATTCTGATTGGGGAGAATTCCGCATCGCGGATTTATTTGAAGAACAAAGCGCGGGCGTGCGCGAGGGTCGGAGTGCATTCGGAGATGTTCGAGTTTCCGGCGGACTGTAGCGAGCACGAGATATTCTCGAAACTGCAAGCGTTAAACGCGGACTCGCGCATTCACGGCATTCTCGTTCAACTACCGCTGCCTGCGCACCTGAGGTCCGAGCGCATTCTGCAGGCGATTACGCCCGCCAAGGATGTCGATGGGTTCAACTGGGTAAATCTGGGTGCGATGGTCGCCGGACACACACTGCTCGCGCCGTGCACGCCGCTGGGTGTGATGACGATGCTTGATTATGCGCGGAGTCCGATCGAAGGCCGCAACGCGGTAGTGATTGGACGCAGCGCACTGGTAGGCAAGCCGCTGGCACTCATGTTGATTGCGCGTGGCGCAACCGTCAGCGTGTGCAATTCCAAAACTACCGACCTTCGGCAATACACGTCGATCGCCGATATTCTTGCGGTAGCGGTGGGGCGCCCGGGACTCATCGACGGTTCCATGATCAAGCCTGGCGCAGTAGTGATCGACATTGGTATCAACCGTATGCCGGACGGAAAATTAGCGGGAGATGTCGATTTCGCATCTGCCAGTCAGGTTGCTTCGCGCATCACGCCGGTACCGGGTGGCGTCGGGCGCATGACAGTGGCGATGCTGCTTGCAAATACTGTAACTGCGGCTGAACGCAGTTTGGGCATTGAAGTGCCTTACCCGGCGCAATAACGCATTCTGCTCAGGGTTGCGGGGCCTTGGGAGGTTGGCGCTCCTCCAGAATCTGGAAAAAAATTTCGTCGCGCTTGATCATTCCCAGTTCGCTGCGCGCGCGTTCTTCAATCGCATCGAGCCCTTGTTTTAAATCGCGGACTTCGGCGTCAAGCCCAGCGTTACGCACCACGAGTTTTTGGTTGGCCTCGCGTTGCGCGCGCACCTGCTGATCGATGTCCCATACCCGCAACCAACTGCCTTTGCCGAGCCATAGTGGATGTTGAAGCAGAACGATCAGGGCAAGCAGCGCGAGGGTGACAAGTTTCACGCCGTGCCTGTCAACGCGTCACCGCAATTGATAGAACGCGGCCCGGCCGGGATACGCGGAAGCGTCTCCAAGGTCTTCCTCGATGCGCAGCAACTGGTTGTACTTGGCCAGGCGGTCCGACCTGCTCAATGAGCCAGTTTTAATTTGCAGCGCATTCGTTGCTACGGCGATGTCGGCAATCGTCGTGTCCTCGGTTTCGCCCGAGCGATGGGACACCACCGATGTGTAGCCTGCGCGCTTGGCCATTTCGATCGCAGCGAGCGTCTCAGTCAGCGTGCCGATCTGATAGACTTTAATCAAAACTGAATTCGCGATGCCTTCGGCAATGCCCCTTGCGATAATCTTCGTATTCGTCACAAACACATCGTCGCCAACCAGCTGAACTTTTTTGCCCAGCCGCTGTGTAAGCAGTTTCCAGCCGTCCCAATCATTCTCTGCCATGCCGTCTTCGATGCTGATAATCGGGTACTGCTCACACCACTTGGCGAGCAGTTCCACCAATTCGGCAGCCTTAAGCGTTTTCCCTTCGCAACCCAATGTATACACGCCGTTGGCATAAAACTCGGAGCTGGCGCAGTCGAGCGCGAGTGCTACGTCGACGCCCGGCACATAGCCTGCATCGCTTATTGCTTCCATAATTAACTTAATTGCGGCCTCGTGATTTTCGAGGTGCGGTGCAAATCCGCCTTCATCGCCCACCGCGGTCGACAGACCTTTTTTCTTAAGAAGTGTTTTTAACGCATGAAACACTTCGGCACCGCACCGTAATGCATCTTTAAAAGTCGGCAGCCCCAGCGGAACAAGCATGAACTCCTGCAAATCGAGGCTATTGTCGGCATGCGCACCGCCGTTGATCACGTTCATCATCGGCACGGGCATCGACATAGCACCGGCACCACCGAGATACCGATGCAACGGCAAACCGCATTCCTCCGCCGCAGCCTTGGCCACCGCCAATGAGACCGCCAGCGTGGCGTTCGCGCCGAGGCGCGATTTATTTTCAGTGCCGTCGAGTTCGATCAGCGTTTGATCGATAAACCGCTGCTCCACCGCATCAAGGCCGATGATGGCTTCGCAGATCTCTGTGTTGACGTTCTCGACCGCGCGCTGCACGCCTTTGCCGAAATAGCGCTTCTCGTCGCCATCGCGTAACTCGATGGCCTCGCGGGAGCCGGTTGATGCGCCCGATGGCACGGCTGCGCGGCCAAGCACGCCGGACTCAAGCAACACATCGGCTTCCACAGTCGGGAATCCCCTCGAGTCCAGTATCTCCCGCGCAATGACATCGACTATGGCACTCATTATTTTTCCTGATTTGTGGTTAGTTGTTCGGCGAAGCCACGCTGCTTGACCAGCGTGTCGAGCGCCTGCAACGTTGCGAGTAAGACTTTCATGTGCTTAAGCGGCCAGGCGTTGGGGCCATCCGATAACGCCCGCGCAGGATCAGGATGCGTCTCCATGAAGAGTCCGGCGATTCCACTGGCCACCGCGGCGCGCGCCAACACGGGAATGAATTCCCGTTGACCGCCGCTCGAGGTGCCCTGCCCGCCCGGTAATTGCACCGAATGCGTCGCATCGTAGACGACCGGGCAACCGGTTTCGCGCATGATCATCAACGAGCGCATATCAGAAACCAGGTTGTTATAACCGAAGCTCGCGCCGCGCTCGCACACCAGAATGTTGTCCTGTTTACTGACCTCGCGCGCCTTGTCGACCACATTCTTCATGTCACCGGGAGCTAAAAATTGGCCTTTCTTGATATTTACCGGCCTGCCTGCGCTCGCTGCGGCGTGGATAAAATCAGTCTGGCGGCACAAGAATGCCGGTGTTTGCAACACGTCGACGACGGCCGCGACTGTTTTGATTTGTTCAATGTCGTGGATGTCGGTCAGCACCGGCACGCCGATCTGCGCCTTCACGTCGGCCAGAATCTGGAGGCCCTCGTCCATACCGACGCCGCGGAATGATTTTCCCGAACTGCGGTTGGCTTTATCGAACGACGACTTGTAAATAAAAGGCACACCGAGCGCTTTACAGATTTCCTTGAGTTGCCCGGCGGTATCGATCGCGAGCTGGCGTGACTCAATGGCGCACGGGCCCGCAATTAAAAATATTGGATGGTCGAGACCGACGTCAAACCCGCATAGCTTCACAACGCGTTACGCAATGTTCTGCAGCTTCGGCGCTGCGGCGGGGAACGAGTCGGTGGATTTTGCATTGCTCAAAGCGGCGCGCACGAAAGCATTAAACAGCGGGTGGCCGCTGCGGGGGGTCGAGGTGAATTCGGGGTGGAACTGGCAACCGACGAACCACGGGTGCGCGTGACGTCCTTCGGTAGGCAATTCGATCATTTCGCACAACTGCTCTTTGACCGAGACGCCGGTCATGCGCATACCGCCAACTTCGATGCGAGGCAGGTAATGGTTGTTGACTTCGTAGCGATGCCGATGCCGCTCGATAATGCGGTCGGCACCGTAAACTTCGCGCACCGTGCTGCCGGTCTTCAGCAAGCATTCCTGGCCGCCCAGACGCATGGTGCCGCCAAGATCTGAGGTCCTGTCGCGGTGTTCGACCTGGCCGTCGCGCGCCTGCCACTCGGTGATGAGCGCGATGACGGGATGCGGCGTATCGGGCTCAAATTCCGTGCTGTGCGCACCTTCAAGACCAACCACATTACGCGCGAACTCTATTACTGCCAGCTGCATGCCCAAGCAAATGCCCAGGTAAGGCAATTTATTCTCGCGCGCAAATTGAATTGCCTTAATTTTGCCCTCAACCCCGCGCTTGCCGAAACCCCCGGGCACGAGAATGGCGTCCATGTTGGCAAGACTCCCCGTACCGTTCTGCTCGATCGATTCGGAGTCGATGTAATTGATGTTTATTTTTGCGCTGGTATGTATGCCCGCATGAATCAGTGATTCAGACAGGGATTTGTAAGATTCGGTCAAATCAACATACTTACCGACCAACGCTATCGAAACCGTGCGGGTCGGATGCTCCAGCGCATAAACGAGGTTGTTCCACACCGAAAGATCGGCCTTTGGCGGCGCGAGTTCAAGCTTGCGGCAAACGATGTCGTCGAGAAGTTGCTCGTGCAGCATGCCCGGAATTTTGTAAATGCAGTCGGTGTCGACCGCCGATATGACGGCTCCCACTTCGACGTTGGTGAACAGCGCGATCTTGCGTCGCTCGTCGGCAGGCAACGTACGGTCGGCGCGGCACAGCAGTACGTCGGGTTGAATACCGATTTCGCGCAGCTCTTTGACCGAGTGTTGGGTTGGCTTTGTTTTAATCTCGCCAGCCGAAGCGATGTAGGGCACGAGCGTCAGATGGACGTAGCAGACGTTGTTGCGCCCGATTTCGATCCCCATCTGGCGAATCGCCTCGAGAAAAGGCAGCGACTCAATGTCACCAACAGTCCCGCCGATTTCAACGATTGCCACTTGCGCATCGGCCGCGCCCCGGCCGATAAAAAGCTTAATTTCATCCGTGATGTGCGGAATAACCTGCACGGTGCCGCCGAGATAATCGCCGCGCCGCTCTTTTTTAATGACGCTCTCGTAGATCTGGCCGGTCGTAAAATTGTTGCGCTTACCCATTTTTACGCTGACGAAGCGCTCGTAATGGCCTAAGTCAAGATCGGTTTCGGCGCCATCGTCGGTGACAAACATTTCGCCGTGCTGGAAGGGGCTCATGGTGCCGGGATCCACGTTGATGTAGGGATCCAGCTTTAACATCGAGACTTTCAGGCCGCGTGTTTCGAGAATGGCGGCGAGGGACGCGGCAGCGATACCTTTGCCTAGGGAGGAAACCACACCACCTGTGACAAAGATATATTTAGTCATTGCATTTCATGCGAGCCGTTTTCATATTCTAACGCAATCAAATCTTCCACTCAATGCAATTCGCCTGCACACATCATGTCGGAGCCGCCGACTTCTTGGCTTCATTCGCAAGATAGAGCCAGGTTTCAACCACCGTGTCGGGATTAAGTGACAAGCTGCCGATCCCCTCTTCCATCAACCATTTTGCGAGGTCCGGATGGTCTGATGGACCCTGCCCGCAGATGCCAACATATTTGCCCGCTTTGCGGCAGGCCTGGATTGCAAGATGCAGCATGTGCTTGACCGCGGGATCACGCTCGTCGAAGCCTTCCGCGATGATGCCTGAGTCGCGGTCGAGTGCGAGCGTCATCTGCGTCATGTCGTTGGATCCTATCGAGAAGCCGTCGAAGTGTTCGAGAAACTGGTCGGCGAGAATCGCGTTCGACGGTATCTCGCACATCATGATAATGCGCAACCCGTTTTCACCGCGCCGCAAGCCGTTGTGGGCCAGCAACTCGATAACCTGCCTGGCTTCCCCGACCGTGCGCACAAACGGCACCATGAGCTCTACGTTAGTTAGACCCATTTCGTCGCGCACTTTTTTCATTGCGCGGCATTCGAGTTCGAAACAATCGCGAAATGCCGCTGCGATATAGCGCGACGCGCCGCGAAAACCCAGCATGGGATTTTCTTCGTGCGGCTCGTATTTGGAGCCGCCGGTCAAACTCGAATATTCGTTGGATTTAAAATCCGACAGACGCACGATTACGGGCTTCGGCCAGAACGCCGCGCCGAGCGTGGCCACGCCTTCGCACAATTTCTCGACGTAAAACTCGACTGGATTCGCATAACCTGCTGCGTGCTGCTCGACCGCAATTTTGAGATCACCTGGCAAGTCGGGATACGCAAGTATTGCCTTGGGGTGTACGCCTATCATGCGCGCAATAATGAACTCAAGTCGGGCCAGGCCCACCCCGTCGTTGGGCAGGCGCTGAAACTCAAACGCGAGTTCCGGGTTGCCGACGTTCATCGTTATTTTGAGAGGCGCTTTCGGCATCGCTTCTAGCGATAGGTCGATAATTTCTACTTCAAGAATGCCGCGATAGACATAGCCGGTATCGCCTTCCGCGCAGGATACCGTCACTGATCGCCCTTCTTTCAACACCCGGGTGGCGTCGCCGCAACCGACCACTGCCGGAATGCCAAGTTCGCGCGCAATAATTGCGGCATGACAGGTGCGCCCGCCGCGGTTCGTGACAATTGCCGACGCGCGCTTCATGACCGGCTCCCAGTCGGGATCAGTCATATCCGTCACCAGCACGTCGCCTGGATGCACGCGATCCATTTCGGCCGCGCTTTGCACCAGCTTCACCGGTCCCGACCCCACTCGTTGGCCGATTGCGCGTCCGGATGCCAGGACGTCAGACCGCTGCTTCAGCCGGTAGCGGCGCAAGGTATCGACTTTCTCGCTGGCTTTCACGGTCTCCGGGCGGGCCTGCAAGATATAGAGTTTCCCGTCTATCCCGTCGCGGCCCCATTCAATGTCCATCGCGCGCTTGTAGTGCTGCTCGATGATGAGCCCGAAGCGCGCCAACTCCTCGACGTCCGCATCGCTAATCGAAAAGCGGCGCCGTTCCTGTTCGGGCACTTCGTCCGTGCGCACCGATCTACCGGCGACGCGCGAATCCGTAAATGTCATGCGCAACGCCTTGGAGCCAAGGTTGCGCCGGATGATTGCCTTTCTGCCGTGCATGAGCGCCGGTTTGTATACGTAAAACTCGTCCGGATTAACCTGCCCCTGCACCACCGTTTCCCCCAAGCCGTAGGCGGACGTAATGAACACGACCTGGTCGAATCCCGATTCCGTATCCAGCGTGAACATAACCCCGCTCGCTGCGAGATCGCTGCGCACCATGCGTTGAATGCCGGCGGACAATGCGACATCTGCGTGTATGAAATTTTTGTGCACGCGGTATGAAATTGCGCGATCGTTGTAGAGCGATGCAAACACGTGCTTGACCGCATCAAGCACACTGGAGAGCCCGTGGATATTCAGAAAGGTTTCCTGCTGGCCGGCAAACGACGCGTCCGGTAGATCTTCCGCAGTTGCCGATGAGCGTACTGCCACTGATAAGTCATCATTCGCACCGTGCTGCAACGACTGATAGGCCGCAGCGACGTCTTGCTCGAGCTGCCCAGGAAAAGGTTGCGCTGTGATCCAGGCGCGGATTTCTTGGCCTGCCGCCGCGAGCGCATTGACATCCTCTACGTTTAATTTGAGAAGCTTTTGCTCTATGCGCTTGTCGAGACCCTCATGAGCAAGAAATTCGCGATAGGCATCGGCCGTTGTCGCGAAACCGCCTGGCACGCGAACGCCGGCGCCCGCCAGCTGACCGATCATCTCCCCTAATGAGGCATTTTTGCCGCCGACGCGCCCGACGTCTTGCATGCGAAGGTTTTCGAATGGGATGACATATGGATTGTTACTCATTGGGCAGCCTATAAAATTTGTGCAAAGCATCAAAAAAAGCTATTTTACCGGTTCTATTTTGATTGACTATCGCGATGCCGCAAAAGCGTTCTGCCTTTTTCATCTCCGACCGCACCGGAATTACAGCCGAGATGCTCGGGCACAGTTTGCTCACGCAGTTTGAAATGGTGTCATTTAATGAAGTGACCTTGCCCTTCGTTGATTCCATCGAAAAGGCGCGAGCTGCGCTCAAGCAAATAAATGACCAGGGCGCGAAAGATGGCACTCGTCCACTCATATTCAGCACACTGGTCAATCAGGAAGTGTCAAGCGTCGTGGCGACTGCCAGCGCTCTATTCCTTGATTGCTTTGACATATTTATTCTTCCGCTGGAGAAAGAACTCGGCGAACTCGCCTCGCATGCGGTGGGTCGTTCTCACAGCGCAACCGATGTCGCCAATTATCATTATCGAATGGAAGCGGTAAATTATTCACTAAGCCATGACGACGGCGTATCTACGCGCGACCTGGCTGACGCCGACGTTATTCTGGTCGGCGTGTCGCGTTGTGGGAAAACACCTACGTGCCTGTACCTTGCAATGCAATTCGGCATTCGCGCCGCCAACTATCCGTTGGTGCCCGAAGATTTCGCGAGTATGCAGTTGCCGGGCCAGGTCAAGTCACTGCGCAAGCGTTTGTTCGGCCTTACGATTAAACCCGACCGGCTGGAAAAAATTCGCACCGAGCGGCGCCCTAACAGCACTTATGCCACGCGCACCAACTGCGAATTCGAAGTACGCGAAGCTGAAGCGCTGATGCGCCAGGAAGGAATTCCTTACCTGGACGTCACGAGCAAATCCGTCGAGGAACTTGCGACAACGATCCTGCAGCAGGCCAATCTCGTACGCCGCGTCTACTGAGTCCGGCGCGCCACCTGCTGCTGGCGGACGCGCTCAAACAAACATATCGCCGCAGCGGCGGCAATGTTCAGCGACTCAGTCCCGCCCGCCATCGGTATCGAAACGATTTCATGCGCCGTCGCCATCAGCTCCGTCGACAGCCCGGTGCCTTCATTGCCATACATCAATGCGACCGGCCCCGTTAGATTAGTCTCGAACACTGACGTCTGCGCGCGATGACTGGTTGCGATCACGCGCGCCTGCAGTGTCGGAATCAGCTTGATTAAATCGCATTGCTCGTGGATTTTCAGCATGAAGTGCGCCCCCATGCCGGCCCGCAGTACGCGCGGCGACCAAGCCTGCACCGACGACTTGGAAAGAAAAATGTGCCTCATGCCAGCGGCTGCCGCCGAACGCAACAGCGAACCCAGATTGCCGGGATCCTGAATATCCTCGAGCAGCACGCACGCTTCTATTTGTGCCGGCATGGCCGGTGGCCGTGGTGTTTTGACTACCGCCAAAATGCCCGTCGGCGTGGCGACGGTCGAGAGCTGATGAAAAAGTTGAGCCGAGAGCAGCAAAGGCGCGACGGGCGCCAGTGCTTCAATGAGAGCCTTGACTTCAGGGTCCTCCGCTCCCCTATCACTGACGACCAACTCTTCCGGCAGACCGATGTGCTCGCTGTAGGCCGCGACAAGATGAGAGCCGTCGAGCAGTGAAAAACCGTGCTTCTTGCGCTCGCGCGACGACTCCGCAAGTTTAAGCAAAGCCTTGAATCGCGGGTTATCGGCGGACACTATCCTCTTCATCGCGCGCACGTGCGAAAGCCGGCGAACACGTCGCGCCTGTCCGGCATATAAAAATTTCGCCAGGTGTTGCGCAACAGCGCAGCGGTCGTTGCAAAGCAGCCGCCGCGCAGAACTTTATGACTGCCAAACCATGGCTCCGAATATTCCTTATACGGGTCGCGGACGAAACCCGGATATGGATTAAACCAGTCGGCGGTCCACTCCCACACGTTGCCGAGCATCTGGCGGCAACCCCATGCGCTGTCGCCGGTTTGAAACGCGCCTACCGGCGCGACCGAGCCCGCCACACCATAGAGATTTGCACGTAAGAAATCCGAAGGCTGATGTCCCCACGGATATACGCGCTTGGCTACAGTACCTTCGGCATCTATTGCAGTTGTCGCCGCTGCTTGCTCCCACTCGGCCTCGGACGGCAGCCGGCGACCAGCCCACCGGCACCACGCGTCGGCTTCATACCAGTTTATGTGGATGACTGCTGTCTCAGATGGCAAAGCAACGACGTTGTCATAGACGCGGTGATACCACTCACCGCCTTGCTTAACCCAGTAAACCGGTGCGAGTGCGGCGGCCTCTTGACGCCATTGCCGCCCGGCTTCACACCAGCATTCAGCCCTTGCGTAACCGCCATCGTCGACGAACTCCGCGAATTCGCCATTGGTCACCGCCGCACGCGCGATCTCAAATGGCTTTAAAACAACCGGGTGTTCCCACTTTTCATTGTCGAAAACAAATTGGGTTCCTGGTTTTGCGCCCAACAGGTAGATCCCGCCCGCCACTGCCGCATCACCCGCGGATGCGCTTGCCTGCGGACTCGTCATGTCTTTCTGTCGCGGCGCGGCGTAGCCGTGAGTCTGGCGGGTATACGTAAAGGCTTCGTCATGCATCTCCTCATGCGCGGCTGCAAGTTCGACGAAGTAACGCAGACTTTCATTGTCAGGCTCAAGCTCGATCCGCTCGAGCACGCGCGTGAGCACATCATCGAGAAAGTGCAGTACTGTATCCAACGGCAGCAGCGACAGATTCCAGCGCGTGGCATGCGGTACCCGCGCCGAGTCGTAAAGCGAGTCTGCAGTCGCAATGAGCGAGGGGGCGCACAGATTTTTATCGCGATATCGCAGGCACCAATACTCCTGAAACCACGCGAGGTGGGCTATCTCCCACAGCGGCGGATTTACTGTCGCCAGCCTGGGCCCCAGCAATTGCTCGCCAGTGAGGTCGCATGAAAGCAACAATGTGCGCTCACGTGCCGCGCGCAGGCGGCTGGCCAACACCGACGCAGGCGTAGCCGCGATCAATCTGCGTGATTCGACCTCTGCTATAGTTTGCCCTGCATCCATGGTGACATTTTAGCTCAACGGCAACGCATGAAAATCGCACTCATCACGCCGGCGCGGCCCGTTGCGCACTCCGGTAATCGCAATACGGCATTACGCTGGTCCATGCTGCTGCGCGAGCTCGGTCATCGGATTCGTGTGCAAACGGCGTGGGACGGCGCCAACGCCGATGTCATGATTGCGCTGCACGCCCGGCGCAGTCACGATTCGATCGCGCGCTTCGCCGCTGCATTTCCCGATCGACCGCTCGTGCTGATGCTGACGGGTACCGATCTTTACGGCGACATACGGGTGGATGCCGATGCCCAACTCTCGCTTAATCTTGCGACTCGCCTGATCGTTTTGCAAAGCGAAGGAGTTAAAGAGCTACCGCCGCATCTGCTCCAAAAAACGCGGGTGATCTATCAGTCGACCAAACCCATGAAAAAACCTTCACCGCTTAAGTCTCGATTTGAAATTTGCATCAGCGGTCATCTACGCGAGGTTAAAGACCCGTTCCGCCTCGCGGCCGCGTTGACGCACCTGCCACCCGCCAGCCGGGTGCGGGCAGTCCAGATCGGCGGTGCGATAAAAAAAACTATGGAACGGGAAGCAAAGCAGTGGATGCGCCGCGAGCCACGTTATCGCTGGATCGGTGAATTGCCGCATGGCGCAGCAGTGCGACGCCTCGCGCGTGCGCGGCTTTTGATCATCAGTTCACGCGTGGAAGGCGGCGCCAATGTGGTTACTGAAGCGCTCGCCGCAGGTGTGCCGGTCATCGCGTCGCGGGTCGCGGGAAACGTCGGTATGTTGGGGCAGGATTACGCGGGATATTTTCCGCTGGGCAATGAACGGGCCCTGGCTCGCTTAGTGTGGCGCGCCGAGTCGGATGAAAAGTTTTATGCCGAGTTAAAACGTCAATGCGCTGCACGTTGCGGCTTGACCTGGCCTGCTCGTGAAAAAGCCGCGATACAAAAACTGATCCGCGAGTTCACACAATAGCAGTCGAGCGGCAGGTCTCGCCAAGCAAGATTCTAACGGGCGCGAAAGTACGCCGATGCACCTCACAGGCCCCGTGCAGGCGCAATGCCTCCAGATGCCGGGCGGTGCCATAGCCCTTATGCCGGTCGAACCCATAGCCGGGATATTGCGAATGCAGAGACACCATGAGCGCATCCCGTGCGGTCTTCGCCAAAATAGACGCCGCGGATATCTCGGGGATCAGCGAGTCGCCGCGGACAATCGCACGCGAAGGGATGGCAATCTCAGGGCAGAAAAGTCCGTCGACCAAGACTTCAGACGGCAACTTGTCGAGCGCCTCTACGGCGCGGCGCATCGCGAGCAGCGTTGCCTGCAGTATGTTTAGCGCGTCAATTTCTTCGACCGACGCGCTCGCTATGGCCCATGCTATCGCGTACTTTTTAATTTTCGGCTCCAGTGCATCTCGCCGCGCTGCGCTGAGTGTTTTGGAATCCGCCAAGCCCGTGATGCCATGCCTCACGCCCAGGATCACTGCCGCGGCAAACACCGGCCCGGCGAGCGGCCCGCGCCCTGCCTCGTCAACGCCGCAGCGCATACTAACCCTGCAGCACCGGTAACACTGCGAGTGCCGCCTGCCGGGCCGCGCCGCGGTTTAGGCTTGTGCTCATCGCGGCGAATTTGCTCGCGATTCGATCGCGAGTCGCAACGTCCGCAAGCATATTGATCAGCGCCTGGTTGAGATTTTCGGGCGTGGCGTCGTCCTGTATGAATTCAGGCACGATAAACTCGCGCGCAAGAATGTTCGGCAATCCGTAATACGGCAGGTAGCCTTTGCCTTGCAGCAGCCAATACGTTGCCGGTGGCATCTTGTATGTGATTACCATCGGTTTATGGAGAAGCGCGGCCTCCAACGTCGCCGTTCCTGAAGCCACGAGCACGACATCGGCCGCTGCCATCGCACTCTGCGCATGGCCGAACAGAATGGTTAGCGGCAGGTCTTCGGCATTGTTGTGATACAGCGCGGTTTGAAACATTACGCGGGTTTCACGCGTGGTCAATGGCGCGAGAAACACAACATTGGGTAAGCGTGCGTGCAGCAGCTTGGCGGTTCGTATGAAGAGATCCGCCATGTATTGGAGCTCGCTCTGCCGGCTGCCCGGC
>JANYCE010000105.1 GCA_025360445.1 Betaproteobacteria bacterium | reverse complement strand
CGCGAGGTGCTCGAACCGCGGGGATGGAAACCCGAATTCAGGGGATGGCTAAACCTCCCCGAGGCCCAGGAAAATATGACCGGACACGAGGTGGTCGCACCGCAGCGGATCTGCAGTTTTCAGGCCGTGAACAATCGCCTCTACTCCGATTGGGACGGGACTGTCATCCCTTGCTGCGTGCATCCACGCGCAGCGGTGCTGGGAAATTTGCACAATGCCAAGTTTAACGAAATTATGCATTCCTATGCGCGCGCGGCTTTTTTGCAACAGATGGGGAGTAATCGCTCTTCGATACCGATATGCAATGCGTGCGAGTTTTAAACGCGCAATCGCAGGAGGGGCGTGGCTAATCCGGTAGTAGCGCGCATTCTTGAACACGCGGCGCGTTGCGACGGCTCGCCATTCCTGACACTCGTCGATCGGCACGGCGGCGAAAGCACTTTATCGTTAGCGCAATTATTGGCACGCGCCGAGACTTGGCGCATGCGCTTTGGCGATGCGGGTCTGGCGCAGGGCGACAAAGTTATCGTCATCCTGGAGCATGGCGAGGCTTTATACACAAGCTTCCTTGGCGCTTTGCTTGGCGGCTATTGCCCTGCGTTTTTCGCGCACCCTTCCGAAAAAATGGACGTGACGGCGTATTGCGCGTCGGTGCGCGCGCTTTCCTGGGTAATTGAAGGTGATTTTCTCGTTACGAGTCGCGCCATACAGGCTCGCGTCAAAATCACGCAGATGCGAGGCATATATGAGGATGGCGTAAGCTTTGAGACGGCCGGCGCGGCGGCCGGCAGCGCGCGCGAACCGCCGGCGAAGGCGCCGTTATTTCTGCAGTTTTCATCTGGAACGACCGGCCTCAAGAAAGCTGTCGGGATCTCGGCTGAAGCTTTGCTGTGGCAGGTTGACGCTTATGCCGAACGCATTGAGCTCAAAGTCTGCGACCGCATCGCGAGCGGGCTTCCTTTGTATCACGACATGGGCCTGATAGCCTGCTTCTTTCTGCCTCTGTTGCGCGGCATTCCGCTCGCGGCGATTTCGCCGTTTGACTGGGTGAGAGCGCCGGGTTTGTGGTTCGATGTAATCACGCGTCAGCGCGCCACGCTCGCCTGGCTACCGAATTTTGCGTTCAACTTTCTGGCAGCACGCGCCGCGGCTGGCGAGGGGCAGCGCTGGGATTTGGCGAGTTTGCGTGCGGTGGTGAATTGTTCCGAACCGGTGCTCGATTCGAGCCATCAGGTATTCATGCGCCGCTTTGAGGAGTTTGGTTTGAGCGCTCATGCAATATCGACGTGTTATGCAATGGCGGAGAATACATTCGCGGTCACTTCGGGGCGCGCCGGGGCGCCGTTGGTCAGGGAAATCGTGCACGCACCGGATCTGGTGCGAGGCGGGCATGTTTCACTGGCGCTCGAGGGTGAGCCCGACGCGAGCGCAGTTGTCAGTTCAGGGGCGCCGCTGACTGGCGTCCAGGTGACAATCCGCGATGAGCGGCGCGCGGAGTTGGCGCACGGACATGTCGGCGAAATTTGCATCGCTGCACCGGGCCTTTTTTCGGGCTACTACGGCAATCGCGACGAAACGTTGAAGAATTGTCGAAACGGAGTGTTTTTCACCGGGGATCTTGGCTATCTGCGTAACAACGAATTGTTTGTCATCGGCCGAATCAAAGACACAATCATCGTCGCCGGACGTAACATTTATCCTCAGGACGTCGAGGCGCTGATCGATGGGACAGAAGGCGCGATTCCCGGCCGCAGTGTCGCCTTCGGCGTCGAAGATGCCTCACTGGGGACGCAAGGCCTGGTAATCGTCGCCGAGACAACTCTTAAAAATTCGGACGCGCGCCAAGATCTGCGCAAACGGCTGCGTGTCGCGGTCACCGCGCGGCTTGACGTGGCGGCGGCTGATATCGTGTTAGCCGAATGTATGTGGTTGCAAAAATCGACATCGGGCAAGCTCTCGCGTGCTTTGAACAAGCAGCGTTACCTGGAAGCCAGGCGACTTGATTTCGGTGCGCTTAAGCCGGCATCGCCCGGTAACGGCGCGCAATCCGTGCGGAGCGCTGTTCGGGAGTGCGTAATGCAATCGATCACCGCCAGCGCGGGGCACGCTGTTCCCGCGTTTGCGGACGACGATGATTTAGTGCGGGAAGGAATTCTGGATTCGTTCTCCGTCGTCGGCTTGCAATTAACGCTGGAAGACCGCTTTGGCAGCGATGCCGTCTACCCGATCCGGGAAAATTTCGCCTTGTACGCGAGTGTCGATGCGATTGCCGCGGTATTAACTGAGCGCCCGGGCCCCTCAGACGACAGCGCCGCCGTGGCGCCGCAAATGCGTCCCGGGGATGGCGTTCAAACCGGGAGACAGGCAACGCTGCCACAAATGCTGGATGCCGAAGCGCAGCCGTATGAATGGTATGCGTATGTTATGCGCCGCGGCTCGCCCAATTATCATTCGCCATCCCTCAATTCCGACGAGCACGGGTTTCGCCACTGCTATCGCGACGGCAATCCGGTTTCTCATACGGATTACGCCAATGCAAAAGAGCCGCGGGTTGCGGTGCTCGGTAACAGCTTTGCGTATGGTATCGGCGTTACGCACGATTCCAGAACGTTTGCGAGTCGGCTGAATGATTTGCCGGGCAGCAAGGCCTGGTTTTGCTACAACTTTTCGCAACGTGCATCGGTATTGAGGCAGGAGCGGCTTGCGTTCGAATTGTTTTCACCGGGGCTGCCCGCGCGGGTAGTATGGATTTCCGGCATTAACAACCTGATCAGCCTGATCGTAGGTGAAGGCGCGTCCAATAATCCGGCGCCGTTCGTCGGCGAGCGTCACTTTGCGGCGCGCATGATGCCAGGCTCCCGTTACGGTGAAGTTCCCGGCTCGGAGGAACGCTATCAGCGAATGCTGATGCAACTGGAAGTCGACATATCGGTAATTGCATTGCGTCTGCAGGGCAAGGGCCGGATGTTATTTTGTCTGCAGCCGTCGGCGACATGGATAGACAAGGCTTTTACGGCGGAAGAAGAAAAATGGATCGCCAATTTCGACTCTGCGGGTTCGGTTTTACAGCAAGCCCACGCGCCGGCTTATCTCGCTCCGCTGCATTACAAGTTCAGCGATGACGTGGCCGCGGTTTGCCGCCGCTGGAATGTCGGCTATCTCGACTGCAACCTGGATCCGCGGCTAAAGGCAAGCCGGTCGTTTTTTATCGATCGCACACACATGACCGACGAAGGTCATGCATTGATCGCCGAAATGATAGTACATTGGTTGCAGAGCGAAAATAAATTCAAGCGCGGTTTACGCGATTTGTGGCGTTAGCGGCAGGGCGCACTGGCGCGAACCCTGTGCTGCGCGGGGTACACCACAAGAGGAGCGAGGCAAATGTTGCGCGTTTCGAAAAGCGGTATTGCGGCCGACGTGGTTGGGAAAACGAAGATAAGGATAGGGGCTTGGGCTATGCCTAAGCGGTGCGTCAGCTTAGGGCAATACACGTGCGCGATTCTCTTCGCATCCGCCTTGACAGCCGCCGCGCAGACTTATCCCGTCAAATCGATCCGCGTAATTAATCCCGCGGCGCCTGGCGGCAACAGCGATATCGTTTTTCGGGTCATTGCCCCAAAAATGGGTGAGATCGTCGGGCAGCAGTTCGTGCTCGATTACCGGGCCGGCGCCGGCGGTGTGATCGGCGCCGACATGACGGCCAAGAGCGCACCGGATGGTTATACGACCGCCATCGTCGCGGCCAGCTTCTTTTTTAATCCGGCGCTGATCAAAAACCTGCCGTACGACACCGTCAAAGACTTTACGCCGCTGGGGCTGGTCGTCGACATTCCGGCCGCGGTCGTCGTGCATCCATCGTTGCCTGTTAAAACTGTCAAGGAATTGATTACGCTTGCGCGCGGGCGCCCGGGACAAATATTTTTTTCAAGCGCCGGGCCCGGCACGGTCGCACATCTCGCCGGCGAACTGCTGAACTCGCAAGCAAACATCAAGCTCGTCCACGTGCCCTATAAAGGCGTTGCGCCAGCGACGGTGGATGCGATCGCAGGCCATGTGCAAATGACAATCGCGAGCATTCCGGTGGTCATCGAGAACGTCCGCGCGGGCAGGCTGCGCATGATCGCGCAATGCGGCGAGACACGTTCGCCGTCGGTGCCCGACGTGCCGACCATGCAGGAAGCCGGCGTGCCGGGCTTCGTCGTCAGCAGCGGTTTTAGCTGGATCGGGCCGGCGGGACTGCCGCGCCCCA
>JANYCE010000411.1 GCA_025360445.1 Betaproteobacteria bacterium | reverse complement strand
CGATAACATGGTTCTTTTGCCGGTCCCTGTCCCACAACTGTCCCTGATCGTCGAATTCGATGAAGCCGAGTTGGAAGGCATTGCCCCCTTCGGTATCGATGTGCTGGACCATGTTCGTGCCGCATTTCGCATCGGCATCTTTGACATTACAGGCGCAATCGTCGTTTTGAGCCGTGCGGTATTGCTGGAACGGCGCGCAGCCGATGATGCCGAACAGCGCGGGCATGGCCGCGAAAAACATGGTCAGGGTTGTCGAACGCATAGTGATCTCCCTTGGTCAAAAATGCGGTTCAGCCCGCGACTAAACGTATCGTCCAGAAATCCGCGCTTAGATTGGCATCGGTGAGATACGCATACGGTAGCGTGAAATAACCTTGCATACCCCACTGTGCACCCCATGAATTGCGCACGATGAAGCGTTGTATCTTGTCGTCATAGCCGACCGCCAGCACCGCATGACCACCCAATAGTTTTTCCTTCGCGGTGGGCATGTTGCCGCTGCCGGTCTTGGCGACCCGTTCGCTTTCAAAATCGGTATACACCGAGAAGCCGAACACGAAGGGGTAGCCGGACGCGAGACAACCTTTGAGTTGATTGAGTACTTGCGGTACCCGTTGGTATTGCACGGCCTTGTATTTGAGTGCGTCGCGGAAGCATGCGGTGGGCGGTTTGTCGGCGAACTTAGCGGTGACATATGGCCATTCTTTTTCCGGGCAGTCGCCGTTCTTCGCGACGCTCTTGATGCCGTCGCGTATCTGCGCGCCCGCGTCCGAGGCGATGCTGTGTTCCATGACGCGCTCGTTGTAATAGATGAACAAGCGCGAGGTGATGAAGTCCGGTTTGAGTTTCTGCTTGCGCCGGTCGAACTGGATGTTGGCACCGATGGCATTGGCCGTGCAACTACCGAGCTGTCCCTGATCGTAAACCGGCGGGCACTGGCTGCGCAGATCAGCCTGGGCAGGAAGTTTGGCGAGGTAGATAACGGGTGCGGCGTAGAGATGATCGCGGTGATCGGGTACATCGGGTTGCCAACCGTAACCGCGCTGAACGGCAGTCTCCTTGATCATGATGAACGTCCTTCCTTATTCCCCTAAGAAATAAAAACGGCACTCTTCATAACAGTGGACTCACGAGATGCCGCAGCAATGAACCTTCGCCGCCAAGCTTGTGAGAATCACCGGTAAGCCATAGGGCGAAAGCGCAGCCATTATTTGCTGCTTGTGGCATTCCTGCAATAGGCCGAAATGCCTAGATAATTTAATCCATTCAATCAAGATGGTTGTAATAGTTTCAGTGCTATTGAGAGTCATTAATCTGAAACATTTATACTGTAAGTTCTGCTCAAACATTGTGGGACGACTGAAGTGCTCCTGTGTTGATTGGCAAGACGCAAGTCTTGCAGTTGGACTGCCGAATAAGAAGTCGAGAGTCGATGCTCACGACGTCATTAATATTTTTAAAGGAGATCCTATGAGTTTCAAAAAGACTGCACTTGGCCTTTTTGTTGGACTGGCCGTTGGCGTTACCGCCGTTGCCCAGGCCGCAGAAATCGAGCATACGCTGTTGATTAGCGTTGACGGGTTGCACGCCCTGGACGTGGAGCGTTATGTTGACAGCCACCCCAATTCTGCGCTGGCGGAGCTCTCCAGGCACGGCACCACCTACACCAATGCTCGGACACCCGCAAACTCGGATTCATTTCCGGGGTTGCTGGCCCTGGTGACAGGCGGTTCGCCGATCTCTCACGGCTTGTTCTACGACGTCAGCTATGACCGCGCACTGTTCGATCCAAGCAATACAGCTTGCGTCGGTCAAGCCGGGAACACCGTGGTATTCGACGAAAGTATCGATAAATATTCGGCGACGAACGTCTCGCTGAACGTCATTGATCCCGCGATGTTGCCCCGCCGACTCGACCAGCAGGGTAACTGTGTCCCCGTGTATCCGCACAACGCGATCAGAACCAATACGATATTCGAAGTGGTCAAAGCCGCAGGCGGCCGCACGGCCTGGGCGGACAAGCATCCGGCGTATGATCTGGTCAATGGTCCTTCCGGCAATGGCGTCGACGATCTTTACACACCCGAGATCACCAACGTGAACGGATACGATGCCACCGTCAGCGTGGTGTGCACGGCTGAGAACGATCAGAAAAAAGTCGCTGCCATCATCAACGAGATCCACGGCCTGAAGCATGACGGTTCTCCGGCCAAATCTGTTCCGGCAGTGTTCGGGATGAATTTCCAGGCGGTGAGCGTCGGCCAGA
>JANYCE010000391.1 GCA_025360445.1 Betaproteobacteria bacterium | reverse complement strand
TGTGCGCGAATTTAAAGGCAAGGCGGTGGTGCTCGCGTGCGGCGGCTTCGAAGGCAATGCCGAAATGCTTACGCGCTACCTCGGGCCCCGCTCAACTTTTCTGCGGCCGGTGTGCCGCGGCGGTTATTACAACAAAGGCGAAGGCATCCAGATGGCGCTCGCAATCGGCGCTGCGCCGTGCGGCGACTTCGGCAGCTATCACGCCGAGCCGGTCGACCCGCGCTCGGGCATCGCCGAGCCTTCGGTGTTTATTTTTTCGTACGGCATACTGGTAAATTCGGCAGGTCAGCGCTTCACGGATGAAGCGCCCAGCACTGTCGATGCCTGCTACGAGCACGTGACGCGTCAGATTTTTAGCCAGCCTGACGGCGTTGCTTATGTGATTCTCGATGCCCGCCATCTGGATATTCCCAATTACCAACGGGCCTTGCGCACCGATCAGCCGCCAATCAATGCCAACGGCATCCGTGAGCTTGCGAATAGGATCGGCGTGCCGCTGGAAGCGCTCGATGAAACGGTCTCACGCTACAACCGCGCCTGCAGCGGGGGCGACTTCAAACCGCTCGCGCTCGATGGCCTCGCCACTCGGGGGATTTCGCCCGCCAAGTCCAACTGGGCGCATCGCATCGACCGCGCGCCGTTTCATGCTTATCCGATCATTTCGTCGAACGTGTTTACGTTCGGCGGCCTTAAGGTCGACAGCCGTGCGCGCGTGCTCAATCAAGAAGGCGACGCGATCCCCGGCCTTTATGCGGCTGGCGAAATCATCGGCTCCTACTATCGCAATTACACCGGCGCCACTTCGGTGCTTAAAGGGGCGGTGTTCGGTCGCCTCGCCGGCACTGACGCCGCCGCGATTCCGGCGATTGCTGCTTAACAGGGCGTACAAAAATGAAATTCTTTCGGCGCTATGGAGATGCTCTGTCAACGAATGCAGGCAAGGCGCCTGCGCTACCAATCCGGCGATTTCCTTCTGTGCTGCTTGCCGCGACGCTGGCGATATCCGTTGCGCATGCACAAAACTATCCGAGCAAACAGATTCGTTTTCTCGTTGGCTTCCCGGCAGGCGGGGCGACCGACGTAGTTGCGCGCGCGATCAGCCAGAACCTGGCCGAAGCACTGGGACAACCGGTCGTGGTCGACAATCGCGCAGGCGCCGCGAGCAATATTGCGGCGGAAATCGCGGCGACTGCACCGAAGGACGGCCACACGATTTTCATGGGCACCGTGTCGACTGCGATCAATCCGAGTCTTTATAAAAAACTTGCGTATAACGCGCTGAAGGATTTCACCGCGGTCACCCAGGTTACGGATACACCGTTTATGTTCGTGACGCATCCGTCGCTGCCGGTGAAAAATGTAAAGGATTTCATTGCGCTCGCGAAGGCGCGGCCCGGTCAGCTCAATTACGGATCGGCGGGCAATGGTTCCGGCGGACATTTATTCGCGGCGATGTTCGGCAGCATGGCCGGGATAAACCTCGTGCACGTGCCATACCGCGGCGCTTCTTTCGCGACCACATCGGTGCTCGCTGGCGAAACGACCGTCATGTTCGACAACATCGTCACGACGCTGCCGCTTGCACGTGCTGGCAGACTGCGCGCACTCGCCGTCACCACGCTCAAGCGCTCGCGCGTTGCGGACGACATCCCGACGATCGCGGAGTCCGGCGTGCCCGGTTACGACGCTAACGCGTGGTTCGGCGTATTTGCACCGGTCGGCACGCCGGACGCGGTGATCGCGCGCCTGCAAAGTGAAATCAGCAAAATTCTAAAAGCACCTGAGATCCGCGACCGTTTTCTGGCGCTGGGTGCAGAGCCGGTCGGCAGCACTCCGGAACAGTTCGCCGCGTTTTATCGCAACGAGGTCGCCAAATGGGCGAAGGTCGTCAAGGACTCGGGCGCGCAAATCGATTGAGCCGCTCCGCAACCGAAAGCGCATCCATCATGGGCATGAAAATCTGGCATCAAAGTTTTACCGTGCTCGCCAATCTGCCGCCTTACGCGGCGGCGCTGCAAGCGCACTTTAAAAAAGTCGCGCGCCCCGACACCGAAGTAGTGCTGCACGGCATGCACGAGCAGACCTACCAGACCAATTATCCCGGCAACGACATCCGCTACGCGTACATGCAGTACTTGCACGGCCAGCAGTTCATCATGGGCGGCATCGCCGCTGAGGAAGAGGGCTACGACGCCTACGCGATCATGTCGATCCTGGAACCTGCGCTGCGCGAAGTACGCAGCGTGGTCGATGTACCGGTCGTCGGTTATGGTGAGAGTTCTTTCCTGACGTCGAGCATGCTTGGACAAAAAATAGGCGTGTTGCTCTTCATCACCGAGATGGCGCCGCTGATTCGCGAAAACGCGGAGCGGGTGATTCCCGCGCATCGCTTTGCGGGTGTGCGGCCGGTCGGCTTCACCTTCAATGATGTGCTGCAGGCGTTCGACAATCCGGCATCGTTGCTCGATAAATTCCACGAGTCCGCACGCGCTTTGATCCGCGACGGGGCCGACGTGATCATTCCCGGCGAAGCGCCGCTATGCGTGCTGCTCGCGCGCAACGGGGTCAACCGCGTCGACGACGTGCCCGTGCTCGACGCGCTCGGTGCGACCATCAAAATGGCCGAGGCTATGGTCGACTTGCGGCGCAGCTCCGGTATGGCCCCCGCGCGGCGCGGCTAT
>JANYCE010000382.1 GCA_025360445.1 Betaproteobacteria bacterium | reverse complement strand
GTGCCGGCCGGCGGCATGGTGTGGACGTTTGCATTGATGCCGAATTAATCGTCGAAAAACTAAGGAGAAGATAATGAAAAAAATACTAGCGCTGATCCTGTGTGCATTCTGCGGGATGGCCTCGGCACAGACCGAGGATGACCTGCTCAACTCGGGTAAAAACACCGATAACGTGACGACCTTCGGGATGGGTTACGACCTGAAGATGTACAGCACGCTGAAGCAGATCAACAAGTCGAACATCAAGCGTCTGGTGCCCGTGTGGAATTTTAGCTTGTCGAACGACATGGGCGAACTGTCGCAACCAACTGTTTACAACGGCGTCATGTACGTCGTAAACGGCAATTGGACATTTGCGATCGATCTTGAAACCGGCCGCCAGATCTGGCGCACGCCGGTTAACTACGAGCGCGGCGCTCTGCGCGTGACGACCGGCGGCGCCTATATGCGCGGTGCTGCGACGATCTACAACGGCAAGCTTTTCCGCCAAACAATCGATGCGCACGTACTGGCGCTCGACATGAAAACCGGCAAGGAGCTCTGGAAGACCAAGTTCGGCGAATGGAAAGAAAGCTATGGCGGCATTGTCGCGCCGATGATCGTCAACGGCGTGCTGATCTCAGGCATGGCAGGTGGCGATCGCACCGCGCGCGGCTTTATCGAGGGCTACGATCCGGAAACCGGCAAGCGGTTGTGGCGCACGTGGACGATTCCGGCGCCAGGCGAAAAAGGTTCGGAGACCTGGCCCCACAAGGACATGCCCGACGCCTGGAAGTACGGCGGCGGTGCGACGTGGCAATCGGGCGCCTACGATCCGCAACTCGATCTCTTCTTTATTGGCACCGGCAACCCCCAGCCATACAACCCGAAATACCGCGCCGGCATGGACAGCCTCTATGCGTCCAGCATGCTCGCGATCCGGCCGAAGACCGGCGAAATGGTGTGGTACTACCAGTTCATGCCGAACGACAGCTTTGATTTCGACGCGACTGCGGAGCCAATCATTGCCGACATCCAGATCGATGGCAAGCCGCGCAAGGTTTTGTTCCAGGCCAACAAGAATGGATTTTTATACACGCTCGACCGCACCAACGGCCAGTTAATTTCGGCGCATCCTTTTATGAATCAAAACTGGGCCACGCACATTGATCTTAAAACCGGTCGTCCGGTGCTGACCGATTTGCTCGATCGCGCAATCAAAGGAGAAACAATCAACCTCGCGCCGCGCGGCGCCACCAATGCGACGCTCTCCGCTTACAACGCCAAGACCGGCCTCATGTTCATCAATTCATGGGAACTGATACGCGTACTTAAATTCGTCGATGTGAAACTGGAAGTCGGTGCGAATTACACCGGCATCGAGACCGATTCTAAAATCATCGATCCGCCCGGCTATCACATCGCGATGAATCCGTTAACCGGCAAAATCGCGTGGAAAGAGCCGGTGAAAGAGTTTGGCAGTTCGGCCGGCATTCTGGCGACTGATGGCGGACTGCTGTTCACGGGCAAACTGACCGGCGAATTTATCGCGCTCGATCAGGATACGGGCAAACAACTGTGGCAGTTCAAGACCGGTTCAAGCATCAATGCGCCGCCGATTACTTTCACCCATAAAGGCCGCCAGTACGTGACGGTTCTCGTGGGTCGAGGCGGCAGCAACCCGACGCGTTCGGCGGGTCCGCTGGTGCCGGCCGGCGGCTCCGTTTATACGTTCGCTCTCGTGCAGGAGTAATCGTGGCAAGTCGTAGACGAATGAGCTTGTTCGGCGGCATTGCGCTGATATGCGCAATTGCCGCTGGCGGGCAGGCCGCCGCTCAGCAGTTTCCACCCGAGCAAATAAACCAGGGCGCGACCCTGTACGCGTCTAACTGCGCAAGCTGTCACGGCGAAAAAATGAAGAATCCGCCGTGGGCAATCGATCTCGCGACTTTTCCGCGTGACAGCCGCGCACGCTTCATCGACGCCGTTACGTACGGAGTTCGCAACATGCCGCCGTGGGGTGATGTGATCAAGCCCGACGGCGTCGCTGCGCTATGGGCTTACCTGGTCGCGGGCGAAGCGAAATAATAGACAACCAAAAGCGTTGGAGCCGCAGATAACGCGGATAAACGCGGATAAAAACCTGAAGCGTTTGCCGCAAAACCAGCGGGCATTGCGCCGGATCCAGGTGCCGCAGGATTCATTTTTCTTAATACCCTCTTGAGGGTTAAAGACGTCACAGAGAAAAAGCGAACAAGCACCCTCATGGGTGATTTTTCGATGATTTATCGCGGTGGTGTGCCGCGATCGAAATTTCGATCGGCGCAATGCCCGCTGGTTATTGCGCCCTACGATACTCGCTGCTTTGTAGGTCGAGACATATAACTCAGCACGGTAGCGCAGGCGCCCGCCTGCTTAAGCACATCCAGCAAAACTGTAGGGCGCAATAACCAGCG
>JANYCE010000380.1 GCA_025360445.1 Betaproteobacteria bacterium | reverse complement strand
CGGCCCGGCCGAAAACGACGCGACCATCGTCGAGTCAGGCATCGAGCCGGGCGAACTTGTCGTGGTCGACGGCATGGACCGCCTGCGCGAAGGCGCCAAGGTCGAATTGCCGGCTAAAGACGCGGCGGCGCCGGGCAAAGGCGGCGACGGCGCGCGTAAAGGCGGCGGACGCCGCAAGGGCGCCGATCCGGAGACCGGCGATAAAAGCGGCGCAGAAAAAAGTGGTGCCGACAAATCGGGCGGGCAAAGCGCGGGAGATAAGAGCGCAGTAGACAAAAGCAGCGGTGACGGCAGCCGGCGCAATAAAGGCGATCGCGACAAAAGCGGTGGCGCGAAGAGCGGTGAGAAAGTGGCCGAATAACCGCCGCACCTGAAACATGAATCCGTCCCGTCTTTTTATTCTGCGCCCGGTCGCAACTACGCTGCTGATGGTCGCGATTCTGCTGTCGGGTGTATTCGCCTACCGGCAACTGCCGCTCTCTGCCCTGCCCGAAGTCGATTACCCGACGATCCAGGTCATCACGTTCTATCCGGGTGCGAGTCCCGAGGTGATGACGTCGTCCGTTACAGCGCCGCTCGAGCGCCAGTTCGGGCAGATGCCAGGTTTGAAGCAGATGTCGTCGACGAGTTCCGGCGGCGCGTCGGTCATTACACTGCAGTTCAATCTCGAGTTAAGTCTCGATATCGCGGAGCAGGGCGTGCAGGCGGCGATCAACGCGGGGTCCAATTTGCTACCGGCGGATCTGCCGGCGCCGCCCGTTTACAGCAAGGTCAACCCCGCGGATACACCTATCCTGACGCTCGGTATCACATCGGCCACGTTGCAGTTGCCCGTCGTGCAGAATCTCGTCGACACCCGCCTCGCGCAGAAGATTTCGCAGGTGTCGGGCGTCGGGCTGGTGACGCTGAGCGGTGGTCAGCGCCCCGCAATTCGCGTGCAGGTTAATCCGAAGGCGCTTGCTTCGAACGGGCTCAATCTGGAAGACGTTCGCAGCGGGCTCGCCGCATCCAACGTAAACCAGGCCAAAGGCAGCTTCGACGGGCCGCAGCGCGCGTACACCATAGACGCCAACGATCAACTGCGATCCGCCGCTGAATACAGCCGCATTGTGATCGCCTATAAAAACGGCGCGCCGATTTTTCTGGCCGACGTCGCCGATGTGATTGAAGACGCCGAGAATGTGCGGCTCGCCGCCTGGATGAATGAAGTCCCGGCAATTATCGTCAACGTCCAGCGCCAGCCTGGCGCCAACGTGATCGAGGTGGTCGATCGCATCAAAGCGCTGTTGCCGCAATTGCAGGGTGCGCTGCCGGCGTCGATTGACATTGCGGTGTTGACCGACCGCACGACGACCATTCGCGCGTCGGTTAAAGACGTGCAGTTTGAATTGCTGCTCGCGGTGGCGCTGGTGGTGATGGTGATTTTCGTTTTCTTACGCAACGTCGCCGCGACGATCATCCCGAGCGTCGCGGTGCCGCTCTCGCTGATCGGCACGTTCGGGGTCATGTATCTTGCGGGCTTCAGCATCAACAATCTGACGTTGATGGCACTGACGATCGCGACCGGTTTCGTCGTCGATGACGCGATCGTGATGATCGAAAATATTTCGCGCTATATCGAGGAAGGCGAAGAGCCGATGGCGGCCGCCTTAAAGGGCGCCAAGCAGATCGGCTTTACGATTATATCGCTGACGCTGTCCCTGATCGCGGTACTGATTCCGCTGCTCTTCATGGGTGACGTGGTCGGGCGGCTCTTTCGCGAGTTCGCGATTACGCTCGCCGTGGCGATTCTGATTTCAGCGGTCGTTTCGCTGACGTTGACACCGATGATGTGCGCGCGCCTCTTACGCCACACGCCGGAAGCAGAGCAGAGCAATTTTTACCGCACCACCGGCCGCTGGTTCGACGCGATCATCGCGCGCTACGGCGTGATGCTGACGTGGGTGCTCGACCGTCAGCGCCTCACGCTGTTCGTAGCACTCGGCACTCTGGCGCTTGCGGTGGTGTTGTATATCTTTATTCCGAAGGGATTTTTTCCGGTGCAGGATGTCGGCATTATCCAGGGCATTTCCGAGGGTCCGCAGTCGATTTCGTTTCCGGCAATGGCCGAGCGTCAACAGGCGCTCGCCAAAATAGTGCTCGAAGATCCGGCTGTCGCAAGCGTGTCGTCGTTCATCGGTGTCGATGGCATTAACACCACGCTAAATAGCGGGCGCCTGCAGATCAATCTGAAACCGCATTCGCAGCGCGTCGGCGTAACGGCCGTCATCGACCGCCTGAAGGCCACGCTTGCGAATCACGAGGGCATCACGCTTTACATGCAACCCGTGCAGGACCTGACCATTGAAGACCGCGTCAGTCGCACGCAGTACCAGTTCACGCTCGACACCGCGAATCCGGACGAGCTCAGCAAGTGGACTCAACTGGTTGTCGAGGGCATGGCGAAATTGCCGCAAGTCATCGACGTGGCAAGCGATTTTCAGGAGCTGGGCTTGCAGGCATTTCTTGAGATTGATCGAGACACCGCGGGCCGGCTCGGCGTCACCACTGCCGCCATCGATAACGTTTTGTATAACGCGTTCGGCCAGCGGCTCGTGTCGACAATATTTACGCAGTCGAACCAGTATCGCGTGGTGCTCGAAGTGAAACCCGAATTCCGCAAAGGCCCCGCGGCGTTGCGTGAACTCTACGTGCCAAGCTCGACCGGTGTGCAGGTGCCGCTCTCCGCGGTCACCCAACTCGTTGAAAAGCCCGCGGCGCTTGCGATCAATCACCAAGGTCAGTTTCCGTCGTCAACCATATCGTTCAACCTTGCGCCGCGCTATTCGCTCGGCGACGCGGTCAAGGCGATTGAAGCGCTGCAAAAAGAAGTCGGCGTGCCGATCAGCGTGCGCACGACTTTTCAGGGAGCGGCGTCCGCGTTTCGCGCGTCGGTGGGCAATACGCTTCTGCTGATACTGGCGGCCGTCATCACGATGTACATCGTGCTCGGCGTGTTGTATGAAAGTTATATCCATCCGGTCACCATCCTGTCGACGCTGCCGTCGGCCGGCGTCGGCGCGTTGATGGCGCTCATACTCGCGGGCAGCGATCTGGGCATCATCGGCATCATCGGCATCATTCTTCTGATTGGTATCGTCAAAAAGAACGCCATCATGATGATCGACTTCGCGCTCGATGCGGAGCGCACCGAGGGCAAGTCGCCGCGCGAGGCGATCTATCAGGCGTGCCTGTTGCGGTTCCGGCCGATCGTGATGACGACGATGTCGGCTTTGTTGGGTGCGTTGCCGCTCATGCTCGGCGGCGGCGTCGGCTCGGAGCTGCGCCATCCGCTCGGCGTCACGATGGTCGGCGGCCTTATCGTGAGCCAGTTGCTGACGCTATTCACTACGCCGGTGATTTATCTCGCGTTCGACCGCCTCGCGCGGCGCGTCAAAAAGCGCGTCGACGGCGCCCTGCCGCCCGCGGCGGAAACAAAACCGCTGTGAACATTTCCGGACCATTTATCCGCCGCCCGGTCGCCACCACGCTGCTCACCATCGGTTTGGCGCTGGCGGGCATGGTTTCGTTCAGGTTGCTGCCGGTGTCCCCGCTGCCGCAAGTCGATTTTCCGACCATCTCGGTCGGCGTGTCCTTGCCGGGCGCCAGCCCCGAAACGATGGCGGCCACCGTCGCAACACCGCTCGAGCGCGCGTTGGGACGCATCGCCGGCGTCACCGAGATTACGTCGTCGAGTTCGCTTGGCAACACACGCATCACGCTGCAATTCGAATTAAGCCGCGACATCGACGGCGCTGCGCGCGATGTGCAGGCGGCGATCAACGCGGCGCGCAGTTCGCTGCCAACGGGGCTACCAAGCAATCCGAACTATCGCAAGGTAAATCCGGCGGATGCGCCGGTGATGATCATCGCGCTGACGTCCGACAAGCTCGACCGCGGGCAGATGTACGACGCGGCATCGACCGTGCTCGCGCAAAAACTCGCGCAGGTACCCGGCATCGGCCAGGTCACGGTCGGCGGCAGTTCGCTGCCGGCGGTGCGCGTCGAACTCAACCCGACGGCGCTGAACAAATATGCAATCGGACTCGACGAGGTGCGCAGCGCAATCAGCGCCACCAACGCGAATCGTCCCAAAGGCATCGTCGAAGATGGTGACCGCCAGTGGCAAATCGCGGCCAATGATCAGGCCAAGAAAGCGAGTCAATACCTGCCGCTGATTGTCGCGTTCCGTAACGGCGCCGCCGTCCGCCTCGCGGATGTCGGCGACGTGGTGGACTCGGTGCAGGACCTGCGCAACGCCGGTATTTCGAATGGCAAGCCGGCGGTGCTGGTTATTCTGTACCGCCAGCCCGGCGCCAATATCATCGAAACCGTCGACCGCGTGCGCGAGATTTTGCCGCAGCTCGCGGCGTCGATTCCGCAGGCGATCGACGTCAAAGTGGTGCTCGAGCGCACGACGACCATCCGCGCAAGCCTGCGCGACGTCGAGCGCACGCTGCTTCTGTCGATAGTGCTGGTGATCCTGGTGGTCTTCCTGTTTCTGCGCAACTGGCGCGCGACGCTGATTCCCAGCGTTGCGGTACCGGTATCGCTGATTGGCACATTTGGGGCGATGTATTTATGCGGTTACAGCTTGAACAACCTGTCGCTGATGGCGCTGACTATCGCGACTGGCTTCGTCGTCGACGATGCGATCGTGGTGCTCGAAAACGTGTCGCGGTATATCGAGAAAGGCTTCTCGCCTTTCGAGGCGGCGCTGGCAGGCGTGCGCGAAGTCGGCTTTACGGTGGTCTCGATGAGCGTGTCGCTGATTGCGGTGTTCATACCCATCCTGCTGATGGGCGGCATCGTTGGCCGGCTTTTCCGCGAATTCGCGGTGACACTGTCGGTGGCCATCCTGATTTCACTCGTGTTGTCGTTAACCACGACGCCCATGATGTGCGCGCGCCTGTTGAAGCCGCGCGACGAGAGCGGGCATGGCAGGTTTTATCATGCGAGCGAGCGGGTGTTCGCGTGGATTTTGCGCGGCTATGAAAAGTCGCTGAGCTGGGCGCTGCGTCATTCGCTTATCGTGGTATTGATATTGTTGGCGACAGTGGGGCTCAACGTTTATCTTTATAACATCATCCCCAAAGGCTTCTTTCCGCAACAGGACACCGGCCGCCTGACCGGCAACATCCAGGCGGACCAAAGCATCTCCTTTCAGGCGATGCGGCAGAAGCTCACGGACTTTGTCGAAATCGTGCAAGCCGATCCCGCGGTAGAAAGCGTTACTGGATTCACCGGCGGCGGGCAGCGTAACAGTGGATTCATGTTCGTTTCTCTGAAGCCGCTCAACGAGCGCAAAATCTCTGCCGATCAGGTGGTCGCGCGTTTGCGCGGCAAGACCACGCAAGTGCCGGGGGCCAACCTGTTCCTGAACCCCGTGCAGGACATACGCGTCGGCGGTCGCCAGAGCAACGCGGCTTATCAGTTCACGCTGCAGGCAGATGAGCTCGAAACCCTGCGCACATGGACGCCGCGCCTGCATCGTGCGCTGCTCGACGTGCCGCAGCTGGCCGACGTCAACACCGATCAGCAGGTCAAAGGATTGCAGACCACGCTCACCATCGACCGCGAAACCGCCGCGCGCATGGGCATTACGCCGAAGATGATCGACACGACGTTGAATCTCGCCTTCGGTCAGGCCCAGGTCTCGGTAATTTATTCGACGTTGAACCAGTACCGCGTCGTCATGGAAGTGGCGCCCGAGTATTGGCAAAGCCCTGAAGCGTTGAAAGGCGTCTATGTTCAATCGCCGACGCGCGGCCAGGTGCCGCTTGCAGCGTTCGCCACCTACGAGTCGACCAATACGTCGCTCGCGGTCAATCATCAGGGCCAGTTCGCCGCCGCGACGATTTCCTTCAATTTGCCGGTCGGCGTATCGCTCTCCGAGGCGGTCGCGGCAATCAACGCGACCATGGTTCAAATTGGCGCGCCTGCTACGTTGCACGGCAGTTTTCAGGGCACCGCGCGCGCGTTTCAAGCGTCGCTCGACAGCCAGCCGTGGCTCATTCTCGCTGCGGTGCTCACGGTGTACATCGTGCTCGGCATACTGTACGAAAGCTATGTGCATCCGCTCACGATTTTGTCGACTCTGCCGTCGGCGGGCGTCGGTGCGCTGCTTGCGCTGCTGCTCTTTCAGATGGAGTTCAGCATCATTGCGCTGATCGGCGTCATTCTGCTGATTGGCATCGTCAAGAAAAACGCCATCATGATGATTGATTTTGCGCTCGCGTCCGAGCGCCGTACCGGCTGCCCGCCTGAGGAGGCGATCTTCGAGGCCTGTCTCCTGCGGTTTCGCCCGATTATGATGACGACGATGGCCGCACTGCTAGGCGCGGTGCCGCTCGCGTTCGGGCTTGGCGAAGGCTCGGAAATGCGCCGGCCGCTCGGCATTTCGATCGTCGGCGGCTTGATTCTGAGCCAGTTACTCACGCTTTATACGACGCCGGTGGTTTATATTTATCTCGATCGTTTTCGGTTGTGGTGCCAGCGCGTATGGAACCGCAGGCCCGGTCGTCACGCGATGAGGACACAATGAAAATGACAGTTTTACGTGCACTGGTCTTCGCGTGCGCCGCGCTCCCATTCATCGGCGGCTGCCTGCTGGGCCCTAACTATGTGCGGCCGGCGGCGCCTTCACCCGCCGCGTTTAAAGAAGCCGGCGCCTGGCAGCCCGCGCAGCCTAGCGACACCCTAAGCCGCGGCAACTGGTGGGAAGTTTTTGGCGATACCCGTCTGAACGCGCTCGCCGAGCAGGTTAATGTGTCGAATGAAAACGTGCGCTTTGCCGAAGCGCGTTTGCGCCAGGCGGAAGCGCTGGTCGAGCAATCGCGCTCGGGGCTGTGGCCGACGCTCGCGATTTCCGCCAGCGCTACGCGCAGCCGCTCGCCGAATATTTCCGGCTCGAACACCAACACGTCCGCCCCTGTGAACGTATACAACCTGCCGCTGACCGCAAGCTGGGCGCCCGATCTATGGGGCAGCGTGCGGCGCACGATCGAAGGCAATCTTGCTACCGCGCAGACCAGTGCGGCCAATGTGGCCAACGCGCGTTTGCTTGCGCAATCGCAGCTCGCGATTAACTATTTTCAATTGCGGGTGCTCGATGCGCGGCGGCGGCTGCTCGAAGAATCGGCGGCTGCGTATTCGAAATCGCTCGAGCTCACGCGCAATCGCTATAACGCGGGCGTTGCGGCGCGGGTCGAACTCGTGCAGGCCGAGGCGCAAATGAAGAGCACTCAGGCCCAGGCCATTGATATCGGCGTGCAGCGTGCGCAACTCGAACATGCGATCGCGATATTAATCGGCAAGCCGCCGGCAGAACTGGCGATCGAACCCGACTCGTTTGCGCTCTCGATTCCGGCGATTCCGGTCGGCCTCCCGTCACAGCTTTTGGAACGCAGGCCCGATATCGCCGCAGCGGAGCGCCAGATGGCAGCGGCAAATGCTCAAATCGGTATTGCGCAGGCCGCGTTTTTTCCGTCATTGACACTGTCCGCAACCGCGGGCTTCCGCGCGAACAGCCCCGCGAGTTGGCTCACTGTGCCGAGCCGGTTCTGGTCGGTTGGCCCGACGCTGGCCGAAACGCTATTCGACGGCGGCGCGCGGCGCGCTGTGTCTAAACAAGCGCAAGCTGCGTATGACGCTAATGTTGCAACCTACCGCCAGACGGTGCTGACCGCGTTCCAGCAAGTCGAGGACAACCTCGCGGCTTTGCGCATACTCGAGCAGGAGGCGGCGATCCAGACTGAAGCAGTACAGGCCGCGCGCCTGTCAACCGAACTCACGCTTAACCAATACAAGGCCGGAACTGTGAACTATTTGAACGTCGTTATCGTGCAAGCGGCTCAGTTAAACAACGAAGCGACCGCAGTGAATCTGCTGGGTCAGCGCCTGGTAGCCGCGGTTACATTGGTGCAGGCGCTCGGCGGCGGGTGGAGCACCACGCAACTGTCGAGCGTGAAATAGTTATTGAGATTTCCGTAATTCAGACGACACTTTCGATGTGGATGTTTCCCTCACCCTCGATCCCTTTCCCGGAGGTAGAGGGCGATAATTTCCCTTCTCCCTTCTCCCTTAGGGAGAAGGGTCGGGGATGAGGGCGCTTTTTGTAGTGAAATATGAAATCATCAATAGTAGTTCTTCGGGCGAGCGGCGGAGCGCCCTCAGTCGGCGCGCAAACCTGCCGTGCGGATGACTTTGCCCCATTTGATGATCTCTGCTTTTATGAATTCGCCGAATTCGTCGGGCGTATTGCCGACTGGCTCAGCGCCTTCGGCGAGTAAATGCGTTTTGATTTCAGGCAGGTTGATGATCGCGACGACCTCACGGTTTAATTTGGTGACAAGTGCGCGCGGGGTCGCCTTCGGCGCGAGCAAGCCATACCAGGTGCTCGACTCGTAACCGCGCACGCCCGCTTCAATCATTGTTGGCAGTTCCGGCAGTGCAGCCGAACGACGCACACCGGTCACAGCCAAAGCGCGCAACCGTCCCGACTTGAGGTGCGGCGTGCCGGAAATAATGCTGGCGAACGTCATGGTGACCTGGCCGCTGATGACATCGACTATCGCAGGCGCGATGCCTTTGTACGGAACATGTGTAAGGTCGATACCGGCAAGAATTTTTAACAACTCACCCGACAGGTGGCCGCCTGAACCGCTGCCGGCCGAGGCGAACGTCAGCTGGCCGGGTTTTATTTTGGCGAGCTGAATTAATTCCATTACCGATTTCGCCGCCACTGCCGGGTTTACAAGCAACACTATCTGCTGAGAAGCGACCAGCGTGATCGGCGCAAAATCACGAATCGGGTCGTATGGCAGCTTGCGCGCGAGACTCACGTTCGTTGCCATCGCTGCAATTGTCGCCATGATCAAGGTGTAGCCGTCCGCGGGTGCCTTGGCGGCGATCTCGCCAGCGATCACGCCGCCTGCGCCTGAGCGGTTATCGACGACGACCTGCTGTGACCAGCGCTGGCTTAACTGCGCGCCGACCGTGCGCGCGAGGGTATCGACGCTGCCGCCCGCGGTGCTGGGTACGATGATGCGAATCGGGCGGGTCGGATAGTCCTGCGCTCCGCATACGCTCAAGCATGTGAGCAATGCAAGCAATGCGAATGCAGCTTGTTTACCGTGGTTCCAGCTCACGCATGGCTCCTTCCTCGTACATATTGTTTGAGCGTCAAATCCAATCGTCCCGGCAAAAGTTTTGACTCTATCGTCCGCGCGTGAGCGCCCGTTATTTTAACGGACGCATTGTTATCGAAGCGCATGACATTGATTCTAAGGTATGCCGGCGGTCAGTTCATAGTGAGCAGGCCGCGCGCAAATAGGCGCGTGCCGATTGCGGGAGTAAAATTATCCCTGAGCCGATGTTGCGCGCAACGCGGCGCGCGAATAAACTTTCACGAGCCTTAACCTGCCGAATAATATGAGATCGATCATCATCGCAGCCGCTTTAATGGCAGCCAGCGCTCAAGCACTTGCTCAACAGTATCCGGCCAAACCCGTACGCTTTATCGTCCCGTATGCGGCGGGCGGCGGCGTCGATATCGTAACGCGCACGCTGGCGCAAAAACTGACCGAGCAAGTTGGCCAATCGTTCGTCGTGGAAAATCGGCCGGGCGGCAACGCCAACATCGCATCGGAAGCAGTCGCCAAAGCAGCGCCGGACGGATACACGCTGCTGATGGGCTCCCCGGCCAACGCAGTGAACGGCAGTCTTTACAAAAAGTTGCCCTACGATGTATTGCGCGATTTTGCGCCGGTTTCGTTAATCGGCTACGGGCCGTTGGTATTGGTCGTGCACCCGTCGGTGCCGGCGCGCACCGTCAAGGAATTGATCGCGTTGTGCAAGGCTCAGCCGGGACAACTCAACTACGCGTCGGGCGGCAATGGGACATCGCAGCATCTCGCCGGCGAATTGTTGCGCGTAACGACCGGCATAGCCGTCGTCCACATACCGTATAAG
>JANYCE010000374.1 GCA_025360445.1 Betaproteobacteria bacterium | reverse complement strand
ACCGTCCTCGAATCTGAAATCGAAACGCAATACGGGGTGAAAACGCTGGGCCGAACGCATCACATCATCGAGGAGTTTTTCGCGATATCTGTCGAGCGGCGCATTACACACCCCTGCGTCGTCGCCATCACCGAGGCGGCGCGAGATCGGCTGTTTGTCACGAGTGACGCCGCCTCCTGATGTCGATGGCAATGCGTGAGACAGCACTACACGTGGTGTTCCCCTCGGGAAAAGCGTGCCTCATCTGCTCGTCTCGGTCTGTGACGCGAAGACCCGCGCGCGGATTATCGATGCCGTAATTGCAGGCACTGTCACCAAGGCCGGCATGGCAACCCAAAACCAGAAACTTGCAGCGATGGCTTTCAGCGGCGCCGTGAGTTATGGCAATTATTTTGCGATGCCCGGTCAGGAGCCGTACGAAATCGTGGTGAGTGTGCGGCGCCCCGGCGACCGCAAAACTGCGCCGGCGCGTTTTCAATATCGGCATTCGCGTTGAGTAATGCCGGCGGCTGCGCGCTCGAATGCAAGCAGGGCTCTTGCAACATTTTGAGCGAAGAAGCATCGAGCGTGAAACTTAATTAGGGATGCTGTGCTCTCTATTAACTAGAGGACAAGATGATGATTGATTTTGAACTCTTCACCCCATGGTCATCGCTGGCAGGTGGGTTGCTGATTGGACTTGCTACCGCGGTGCTCCTGCTTTTTAACGGAAGAATTGCGGGAATCAGCGGCATCGTGGGCGGACTCTTGCGGCCAACCGCCGGCGATATCGGGTGGCGCGTTGCGTTTGTAGCCGGTTTGGTGGGCGCGCCCCTCGTATACGAACTCGCCTCAGGTTTACCTTCGGTGCGCGTCGACGCGGATACGGTCACGCTGATCGTCGCCGGTCTGCTGGTCGGCGTCGGTACTCGCTATGGCTCAGGGTGCACCAGTGGGCATGGAGTTTGTGGCCTATCACAGCTTGCACCCCGTTCCATGGCCGCGACGGCCCTGTTCATGCTGGCCGGCTTCGTCACGGTATTTTTTGCGCGGCATTTAATAGTCTAGGGAGAGCATCGTGCAATTGTTAATCGCTTTAGTCACCGGCTTGGTCTTCGGTCTCGGCTTGATCGTTTCGGGTATGACCGATCCATCGAAGGTAATCGGCTTTCTTGACGTCACCGGCAAGTGGGATCCGTCACTGGCGTTTGTCATGGGCGGTGCGATTCTCGTTGGCCTGATTGCATTTCGATTTGCCGCGACGCGTAAACAAGCAATTCTCGGTGGTCCGATAAGGTTGACGACGACGCGACACATTGATCGCCGCCTGGTTCTTGGCGCACTGGCTTTCGGTGCCGGCTGGGGGCTGGCCGGGTATTGTCCCGGTCCTGCTCTCGCGTCACTCGCAACAGGCGGTAGTAAGCCGCTCATATTTACGATTGCCATGCTGGCGGGTACGGCAATTTTTGAAATCCAGGACAGATTTTGTTCGCGCCCCATAAAGAAAGCCGGGTAACGGTGCTTGCGCTCTTGCCTATATCGTTGGCTCAGGCCTGTCTTACCGGACACCGGGATTATTAATAAAGCAGGGCATGATGTAGATCAATCGGGAAGGCGTTTTTTGTTACAAACTCTGGCATTACTAAAGAAAAGTTAAAAAGTGTGCTCAGCGTAAAAGGTCTTTGGAAATGCCGGAGTTGAATTCAAATCCCTCGCCGACGGTCTGCGCCAATAATTGCCAATGGGCACTGTCGATTGAAGAGCTCAACCGCACTTGCTATTGCCTCAGTCTCGACGAGGCAGCATTACGGCGCGAGTTGGCGGCAGAGCTGGGTGGGCGCGGCCTGTCCCCCGCACTGGTTGAAAGTCATCCGCATCTCTTCGCGTCGGTGCCAATGTTTGTCTCACGCGAACACGTCGAACGCATGGCGGGTGTTATCCGCGCAGTAGAAACAGTCGTTGCAACGCCGGTTTTTCGTCGCGCTGCGCTGGCGTGGGCCCCCCGCATCGCCGGCTTTGCGCCGGGTTCGCCCGGCGGTCTTTTAGGATACGACTTTCACTTGTCTGTCACCGGGCCGCAGCTTATAGAGATCAATACTAATCCGGGCGGCGCGCTCCTCAACGCAGTTCAGGGACGCGCGCACCGGTCCTGTTGCGCAGACGCGGCCGGGTTCGAAATGGCGCCAATGGAGGCCGATGCCATCGAAGCAGTGCTGTTAGAAATATTCACGACGGAATGGCGGCTGCAGGGCAGGGACACTCCGCTGTTGTCGATAGCCATAGTCGACGAGGCGCCAGAGCAACAGTATCTGTACCCTGAATTTCTGATGTACCGGCAACTATTCAGCCGGCACGGTATCGAAGCGACGATCTGCGATTCGGGTGATCTCGTGTGGAAAGACGGGCGACTGCGCAATCAAAGCGGGCCTATCGATTTCGTTTACAACCGGCTGACGGATTTTGCACTCGAGCAGCCTGCTCAGGCGGCGCTCAGACTCGCGTATCTCGCCCGCAAGGTTGTCGTGAGCCCTCATCCTCAAGCACATGCGATTTATGCGGATAAGCGCAACCTCACATTATTCTGCGACGAGACATTTTTGCGCACCACAGGTGTTGCCGATGACACGATTGTTATGCTGCTTGCCGCGATTCCCCGCACGCAGATCGTGACGGCCGCGAACAGAGATGAATTGTGGAAAAGGCGCCGCGAGCTTTTCTTCAAGCCCGCCGCCGGCTATGGCAGCAAAGCCGCCTACCGCGGCGGCAAGCTCACGAAGCGCGTATGGGAAGAAATGACGACGACTACCTACGTTGCGCAATCGATGGTCGCACCCAGCGAGCGTTACGTTGCAGACAAGCCAGCCGCGACGGCGCTTAAAGCCGATGTCCGAAACTATGCCTACGCCGGGGTCGTTAAGCTGGTCGCGGCGCGCCTGTATCAGGGGCAGACCACAAACTTCCGCACCCGCGGAGGAGGTTTTGCGCCGGTATTTACGGAAATGCGTTGACTCCAGTACGACGAAAGTATTTTTGTGTCTCGCGGCAACACGGGGCATTGCTAAGCAATCGCGACCTCGGACGCGTATCGCGCGCGCGTTACCTGTCGATGGACTTACCTGAGAAATAAGTGACTACACCAATGCAACCAGGCCTCACCAGCTCTGAGGCGCAGAGCGGGCTTGCCGCTGACGGACCTAATACGCTGCCGAAGGCCGGCCGCCGCGGCACCGCTGCCATTGCGCTCGAGGTGGTGCGCGAGCCGATGTTTCTGCTGCTCGTTACGGGCGCCGTGGTTTATTTGCTGCTCGGCGACGTCCGCGAAGCACTGGTGCTGTCGGCGTCGATCCTGGTGGTCATGGTAATCACCGTCGTGCAGGAGCGAAAATCCGAACGCGCGATTGAAGCGCTGCGCGACTTGTCGAGCCCGCGCGCGTTGGTGATTCGTGACGGCGCGCCGTTGCGGGTGGCTGGCGCCGACGTTGTGCGTGGAGACCTGATGTTGCTGGCTGAGGGCGACCGCGTGCCCGCCGATGCGTGCATCGTTGCCGCAAACGATCTGCTGCTCGATGAGTCTTTGCTGACGGGAGAGTCGATGCCGGTGGAAAAGCGGCCCGACATGCCGGTTTACTCGGGTACGCTGGTAGTCAAGGGACACGGTCGTGCCGAGGTGACCGCCACCGGACCGCGTACCGAGTTCGGGCGCATCGGTCAATCGCTCGCGTCGCTCGACACCGATAAGACGCGGCTGCAGCGCGAGATCGCGCGCATCGTGAAGCTGGTCGCCCTGTTCGCGTTAGCGCTGTGCTTGTTACTTGCCGCGTATTACATCGTGACGCGCGGTGACTGGTTGGGGGGGATCCTCGCCGGCATCACTCTCGCCATGGCGATCCTCCCGGAGGAGTTTCCGGTTGTACTTACCGTATTTCTCGCGCTCGGCGCGTGGCGCATCGGCCGTCATGGCGTGCTCACGCGCCGGATGCCTGCGATCGAGGCGCTCGGCGCCGCCACCGTGCTATGCGTGGACAAGACCGGCACGCTCACTGAAAACCGCATGGCAGTGGCGCATACATTTGTCGCCACCGGCGACACGGCACGCGTGCTCGAAACTGCGGCGCTCGCCTGCGAGCTCGATCCGTTCGATCCGATGGAGCGCGCAATCGTTGCCGCGGCCGTCGGGCCTGCGGAGGTACTGCGCCGAACCTGGACACTCGAGCACGATTACCCGTTCACGCCCGAATTTCTTGCCGTATGCCACGCATGGCGCGGGCCGGCGGGCGAACGGCGTGTCGCGATCAAAGGCGCACCGGAGACAGTGCTCGCGCTGTGCGGTCTAAATCCGGAGCGCACGCGCCTCGCCACCAACGAGATCGAAAGCGCGAGCGGTCGCGGCCTGCGGCTGCTGGCGATCGCCGAAGCGTCGTGGGACACCACCAACCTGCCTGAAGACCCGCGCGATTACCGCTTCGCCTGGCTCGGCTTCGTCGCCCTTGCCGATCCATTGCGCGCAGGCGTGCCGGAGGCCATCGCGCAATGTCGCGGCGCCGGCATACGCGTCGTCATGATCACCGGAGACCATGCGGGCACGGCGCTCGCGATCGCACGCCAGGCGGGCATCGCGACCGAAGGCGGGGCGCTGACCGGCGAGCAGATTGCGGCGCTGGATGATGCCGCCCTCGCGCGGGCGGCGAGCAGCATCGATGTGTTCGCGCGCATCCGGCCCGAGCAGAAGTTGAAACTCATTACGGCCTATAAAACCGACGGCGAAATTGTGGCGATGACCGGCGACGGCGTAAATGACGCCCCGGCTTTGAAGGCCGCGCACATCGGCGTCGCGATGGGCCGGCGCGGCACCGATGTTGCGCGCGAAGCATCGGCGCTGGTGCTGCTGCAGGATGACTTCCAGTCGATCGTCGCCGCCGTGCGTCTCGGCCGGCGTATTTATGAAAACATCCGCAACGCGATGCGCTATCTCCTCGCGGTGCACGTGCCGATTGCCGGTATGGCATTCGTTCCGCTGCTCTTCGGTTGGCCGGTATTTTTGTATCCGGTGCACATAGTGTTCCTTGAGTTCGTGATCGACCCCGCCTGTTCGATCGTGTTTGAGGCGGAGAAAACCGAGGACGGCGTCATGCTGCGCCCGCCGCGTGATTCGCAGGAGCCGCTGTTCAGCCTGGGAATGCTCGGAGTCAGCCTGCTGCTTGGCACGTCGATGCTGGTGTCCATTTGTCTTGCGTACTGGTGGGTGGTGGAACAAGGTCTCGCCAGCGGCGAAGTGCGCTCGTTCGGCTTTGCTGCGATTGTGTTCGGCAATCTCGCAATGATCCACGCAACGCGCTCTCGCGATCGCATGATCATCGACATGTTCCGAACTGCTAACCCGGCGCTGTGGTGGGTTACGGGGGGCACGCTGGTGGCACTCGCGGTTTCGATCTATGTCGCGCCGGTCGCCGACCTGTTCCGCTTCTCTCCGCTGACCGCTAATTATCTTGCAGTAGCCGCCGCCGCCGGCGTCGCGGGCATACTTTGGTATGAGGTCTACAAGTTTCTGCGCCCGCGCGCCACAACGTCACTACCCAGTACTACTCCAGTGGTCTAAAGCGGGGTTACCTGATGGCGCTGCCGATAACCAATTAATTAATCGTTTTAACGACGCAAATAAAACGAATCGAGGAATTGATGGCAACTGATCCCGTATGTGGCATGCAAGTCGATGAGCGAACCGCGACCCGCAACAGCGAATTCGCCGGCATCAAATATTTTTTTTGCAGCGCCGGTTGCAAAACAAAATTTGATGCGAGTCCAGCCGGGTTCATTGGCAAGCCGCCTGACGCCGGCGCCAGCGCCAGGCCGGCCGCACACGCGCATGACCACGCTCGCAAAACACCGCAATCGTCTGCTACCGTTCAAGGCAAACCCGCCGTCAATGGCGCAAGCTCGGCCGGAGCGTCCTATACCTGCCCGATGCATCCGGAAATCATGCGCGATGCGCCCGGCGACTGCCCGATCTGCGGCATGGCGCTGGTGCCGATCGCGGGTGCCGGCAGCGGCCCATCCGACGATTCCGAGTTGCGCGATCTCAAGCGACGGCTGTGGATCGGCGCCGCGTTGTCAATTCCGCTCGTAGTCCTCGCGATGTCGCCAATGCTTGGCAACCATGAATTGTTTGGCTTGCAGCCGCGCACGCGCGGCTGGATCGAGTTTGTGCTCGGCTCGCCGGTCGTGCTGTGGGTCGGCTGGCCGATCCTGCGCAAATTCTGGTTCTCACTCGTGCATCGCGCGCTCAACATGTACACGCTGATCGGGCTCGGTGTCGGGCTGGCCTACCTGTTCAGTCTGGCCGCGGTGCTCATGCCCGGATGGTTCCCGCCGGAGTTTCGCGAGCATGACGGCGCAGTAGGCACTTATTTCGAGGCGGCGGCAGTGATCGTGACGCTCGTGATACTGGGCGACTTTCTGCAGTTGCGGGCGATGGGACAAACCAGCCAGGCGATTCAACAATTGCTGGAGCTCGCACCCAACCTCGCCTGGCGAATAGGTGACGATGGAGTCGAGGAACAGGTCCCGCTGGAGATAGTCACTGTCGGCAACCGGTTGCGCGTTAAACCGGGCGAAAAGGTGCCGGTGGATGGCACAGTACTCGAGGGCACGAGTCGTATTGACGAATCCATGATCAGCGGCGAGCCGGTACCGGTAGCGAAGACCGCGGGCGCCAAAGTTGTCGGCGCCACCGTGAACGGCAACGGCTCGCTGGTCATCCGCGCCGAACGGGTGGGTGCGGACACGCTGCTGGCGCGCATTGTGCACATGGTAGGAGAGGCGCAGCGTACGCGCGCCCCCATCCAGCGGCTCGCCGATATCATCGCCACGTATTTCGTGCAGATCGTCGTGGTTATCGCCATCACGACAGCGCTCGCATGGTGGTTCTTCGGTCCCGATCCGAGATTTGCCTACGCGTTTCTTAATGCGATTGCAGTTTTAATAATCGCCTGTCCGTGTGCCGTCGGTCTCGCCACGCCCATCTCGATGACCGTTGCCATGGGGCAGGGCGCGCGCGCGGGGATTTTGTTTCGCAATGCCGAGGCCATCGAACGCATGCGCGACATCGACACCCTGGTGGTCGACAAGACCGGCACGCTGACACTGGGACATCCCGCACTGACGGATTTTATTGCCGAGGGCATTGCGGAAAATGAAGCGCTCGCTTTGGTGGCGGGTGTCGAGCAGCTATCCGAGCACCCGATAGGGCTCGCAATTGTCGAGGGCGCCAAAGCGCGCGGCCTGACACCCCGGCCGGCCACCGCGTTTGACGCAGTCAACGGACTGGGCGTGCAGGCCGAGGTCGACGGCAAGCGCATGCTCGTAGGCAGTGGCGGTTTTCTCACGCAACACGGCGTCGATACCCGGCAATGGGAATCACGCGCGGAAGCCTGGCGCGCGGATGCCAAGACGGTTGTTTTCTTCGCCATTGACGGGGCCGCTGCGGGGATTGCAGCGGTCGCCGATCCGATCAAGGACAGCACGCCAGAGGCGATTGCAGCGCTCAAGCGCACGGGCGTGCGTATCGTTATGCTCACTGGCGATTCGCGCAGCACGGCTGAAGCTGTCGCACGCCAACTCGGCATCGACGAGGCGCTGGCAGAAGTGCTGCCGGAAGACAAAGCGGGTCACGTCAAGCGACTGCAGGCTGAAGGGCGCAAGGTCGCAATGGCGGGCGACGGCATCAACGATGCACCGGCGCTGGCGCAGGCGGACGTCGGCATCGCCATGGGTACCGGAACCGACGTTGCGATGGAGAGCGCCGGGGTGACTCTCGTGAAAGGCGACCTTCGCGGCATCGCGCGCGCCGCCGCGCTGTCGCGCGCGACGATGCGCAACATTCGCCAGAACCTCGCGTTTGCGTTCGGCTACAACGCGCTGGGCATTCCGATTGCCGCAGGCGTGCTGTATCCGGCATTCGGCCTGCTTCTGTCGCCGATCTTTGCCGGCGCCGCCATGGCATTAAGTTCGTTTTCGGTTGTGATGAACGCGCTGCGACTGAATCGCCTGAAGCTATGAACAAGACAGTGAACATCTTCCATGCGCCATTAGATTCAGCGGCAGAGTTGTTGGCCCCATTGCTGGCACCGTCGGAAGCAATTCATTCAGACTGCTAAGGTGGTCGCCGCGTGGATTAAAAAGTTTTTAAACCGCCGTTTTCCTCGGCAGTGCACGTTCGTACGAGCGCGGCTATCGACCGGGGGTGTGTTCGGTCTGCAGTTCACCATCGGCGCCATAGTTCTGGTCGGAGCAGTGTGGGTGTTCGGCGGTATTTCCGAAGACTTGATCACGCGCGACCCGCTTGTTTATGTCGACGAATTTATTTCGGAATGGTTTCGCTCCAGTGAAAATCCTCGTCTGACAACGATCATGCAGTTCGCTTCGGCACTTGCATCCACCACTACAGTTGTTATTTTGTGCGCGCTGATGGGCTGCGTTTTAGTGTGGCAGCGGCTCTGGTCATGGTTGTTGGCGCTGGGATTGGCCGTCGCCGGCGGCATATTTCTAAATGTTTTGTTGAAGGCTTTGTTCGGCAGGGCCAGACCGGGATGGGCAGATCCGATAATGGCGCTTACCGACGCCAGTTTTCCCAGCGGACACACGATGATGGCAACGATAATTTATGGCTTTATTGCGGTCTGGCTAAGTTTAAGAACCGCATCATGGCGCTGGCGATTTTTAATTATGAGCTTGTCGATGTGGCTGGTTTTACTGGTCGCGCTGAGCCGGATGTATCTGGGTGCGCACTTTTTGAGCGATGTGTTGGCGGCGATGGCAGCCGGAACGGCCTGGGTTGCGCTCTGCATCACCGCAGTTGAAACAGCGCGCCGGCGCCGCGGCTTGCGACGGGGTTCGGCGCTATCTTCGCCTGTCCATATGTCAAAGCGGTAACCGATACGGTACTGGCGGCACGCAGCTTTTGCCGCTCGGTTCTATAATTCGGGTGCGCCAGGCATAGGTCGCAACTTAGCGATTCGCGAAGTATTGCGGCGTGCGGAGGATTTGTCATTGGGTATACACAAAAAAGATTCATTGAAGAGGAACCCGGCGAGCGCGTCCGGTAATCCTGCGTGGGGATTTTTGTTCGCCGCATGGATACTCGCGCTCAGCGCAACGCTTGGTGCGCTCTTCGTTGGCGAAATCATGGGCCAAACACCTTGCACTTTGTGCTGGCATCAGCGCATCTTCATGTTCCCGCTCGCGATCATTCTTGCGGTTGCGAGTTTCCGCTACGATCCCGGGGTTTGGCGCTATGCGCTGCCCGTCGCCGGTGCAGGCTGGCTGGTCGCGGCCTTTCATAGTCTCTTGTACGCAGGCGTCATTCCAAAAACAATAGAGCCATGCGGGCAAGGGCCTTCCTGCTCGAGCGCTGACATGACTATTCTCGGCGGCCTGCCGCTTCCTTTCCTTTCAGTAGCCGCCTTCACCGGCATCGCTATTCTGCTCATTCTCGCTCAACGGAGGAGTTCCCCTTGACCAAACGCTCTATGGTTATCACCACAGCTCTCATCGCAGTCATAGCCTTCGCCATCGGCGCTTTTCTATATGACCGAAACCGCGCGACGCGCGCGCCGGCCCTCACATCCGTGCCGGGCAGCGAACTGGTGCGCCCGCACTCGCCGGTCATCGGTCCTGCGAATGCGCCGGTCACGATCGTGGAGTTCTTCGATCCATCGTGTGAGGCATGCCGCGCCATGTATCCGACCGTGAAGCAAATCCTCGCGGCGTTTCCGGCAGATGTCCGCCTGGTGTTGAGGTATACGCCTCTACATCAAGGTTCCGATGAAGCGGTCCGGATTCTGGAGACCGCACGCACGCAAGGCAAGTTCGAGCCGGTCCTGGAAGCGCTGCTCGCGAGGCAGTCGCAATGGGCAATGCATGGCGCGCCTGACTTGAACAAAGCATGGGAATTCGCCCAGGGGGCCGGCCTCGATGTTGAGCGTGCCCGACGCGAGGCTTCCTCCTCGCGCATCGATCTCGTGCTGAAACAGGATATGGCTGACGTTCAGAAAAACAACGTGCGGCAGACGCCAACTTTTTTTGTAAACGGCAAGCCGCTTCTCTCGTTTGGGCCGCAACAACTCAAAGATCTCGTTCAGAGCGAAGTGCAGCGGGTTAAATCAGGGTCGTGAGAATGTTTTGATTCCTGGGCGTTTGAGCCGGCTTAAAGCTCATGACATCCAACGGGTGGCCTTTAAACAGGCTGCCGCGAGGTCAATATGAAGAACGCAGCCGCCGACCCGGTAATAGCGGAATACTCCGAAGCAGCCAAGGAATACGACAGGAAATGGTCGTTTTATATTGAGGCAACAGTACGTGAAACGTTAAGCCGGCTGCCGATGCGGGCTGACTCGCAATTATTGGACGTCGGGTGCGGCACCGGCGAGTTTTTATCGCGGCTTGCAATGCAATACCCCGGTGCGGCGCTCGCCGGCATCGATCCTGTTCCCGCCATGTTGGAAATCGCACAAGGAAAGCTGCCGGGACAGGTGCAACTGCGGGAGGGTTATGCCAATGCGCTGCCATGGCCGGACGGGAGCTTCGACATCGTGGCGTCGTGCAATATGTTTCATTACATTACGCATCCAATTCCGGCGCTTCAGGAGATGGAGCGTGTGCTGAGGCCAGGAGGAACCCTGGTCATTACCGACTGGTGCGATGACTACCTTGCCTGCAAACTTTGCAATATTTATCTCCGAATGACCAAAAGGTCATATTACAAGACCTATCGAGAGCGCGAATTTCGTGCGCTGCTACAAGCAGCAGGACACGCTGAGGCCAGTATTGATCGCTACAAGATTAACTGGCTGTGGGGAATGATGACCGCAGTCGTCACCAAACGTTCGACCCAATAGTTCGCGCTATCCACAAAAGGTAAAGCGATAGTCGTCGCGGCGCTGCCCATGTGCATCGGTATAATCGCTGCCATCACGCGTCACCATAAGGTCCGCACTCAAGAGGAGACCCGCATGCGCGCACCACTGTTGTTGGTAGCAGGTTTGATCACCGCAGTAGCGTCTCTGCCTGCGATAGCGCAGAGTGCCGGCGCGGATTATCCATCCAAACCGATCCGTCTGGTGGTGCCGTATCCGCCAGGGGGCACGACCGATATCGTCGCGCGCGGCATTGGTCTCAAGCTCGCTGAACGCTTCGGTCAACAGGTCGTCATCGACAATCGCGGCGGCGCGAGCACCATTATTGGCGCGGATGCGGTGGCCAAGTCGCTGCCCGACGGCTATACGCTGTTGCTTACGACAGCGACCACGATGTCGATCAATCCGCAGGTCAACCCCAGGTTGCCGTATGACGCGGTGAAAGATTTCGCGCCGATCACGAGCGCGGTGAACGTGCCGTTTATGATTGCCGTTCACCCCGGCTTTCCCCCCAATTCAATGGCGGAGCTAATTGCGCTCGCCAAGTTGAAGCCCGGCGTAATTAAATATTCGACGCCGGGCGCGGCCTCAAGTAACCATTTGGCCGGCGCGTTGCTTGAGTCGATGGCCGGCATCAAACTCACGCATATTCCGTATAAAGGCTCTGGCCCCGCGACCATTGCCGCGCTTAGCGGCGAAGTCGAAATCGTGATCACCGGCATTGCGACGGTCACGCCGCAATGGAAAGCGGGCAAGCTTAAAATTCTCGCGATCGGCGCCGACAAGCGGCATCCGAGCTGGCCGGAGATTCCGGCCACGAGCGAAGCCGGACTGCAGGGTTATTACGCCGGCACCTGGTTTGGCGTGGTCACGCGCGCAGGTACGCCGCGGCCGATCATCGACAGGTTAAACCGCGAAACGGTCGCGGCGCTGCGCGCCGGTGAGCTGAACGAACGGTTGACGGCCATCGGCTTTGACGTTTTTACCGGCACGCCGGAAGAGTTCGCCGAATTTTTGAAGTCCGATATGGCGCGCGCAGCGCGTGTGATCAAACAGGCCGGCATCAAGGCCGCCGATTAACGAGGGAGAATTAGCTATGCCCGCATCGCTGCGCTTTTCAGGGTTAATGCTCGCTGCATTAAGCACCGGTCCGCTTGCCGCCGCCGATTATCCGAATAAGCCGATCCGCTGGATCATCGATTTTCCGCCGGCCGGTGTCTCGGACATTCTCACGCGCACGGTGGGCCAGAAGCTGACCGAACATCTGGGTCAGGCGTTTGTTTATGACAATCGGCCGGGCGCCAACGGCGTGATCGCCAATGCACTCGTCGCCAAGGCCCCGCCCGACGGCTATACGCTCGGATTCATCAGCCAGCCCTTGTCGCTGCAGCTCACGTTGGTGCCCAATCTCGGTTTCGGTCTCAAAGACTTTGCACCGGTCGCTTTGATTGCTGAATACCCGAGTCTGCTCGTTGTGCAATCAAAAACTCCGACCGACAACGCGAAAGACTTCGTCGCGTGGGCCAGGAAAAAATCGCCGTCGGTTTCGTACGCATCGTCCGGTGCCGGCGGTGCGCAGCATCTGGCGATGGAACTGTTCCGCAAAGCTGCTGCGTTTGAGGCTCTGCACGTGCCGTACAACGGCAGTGCCGCGGGCATGCTCGATCTCATGGGCGGGCGCGTAGATGCAGTATTCGTAAACGTTCCCGGATCGTTGCCGCATATCCGCGCGGGCCGCGTAAAGGCGGTCGCGCTGGCCGGCCGCGCGCGCATGCGGGTGCTGCCCGATGTGCCGACGTTCGCGGAGAGCGGCTATCCATTCGACACGCTCGCGGGGTTTGCCGGCGCCGCGTTTCCGGCGGGTACCCCAAAGGCGATTGTTAATCGCATGGCCGCTGAGATTGCGCGCGTCGTCAAACTGCCGGATATTCAGGAGCGCATATTCAATGCAGGCGGCGAGCCGCGTTATCTCGGGCCTGATGAATTCACTAAATATTTAAGCGACGACGTAAAGCGCTGGGCGCCGCTCATCAAGGAGGCGGGCACGACGCCGCAAACATGAGCATGCCTGTGCAAAAAAAATCCGCGGTTAAGCCCCTGCTACCGGTCACGATAGAGCAGGGCGGCATTCGGTATGCGCCTGGCGTCAGAGCGGGCGGCTGGATTTTTGCGACCGGACATAAAGGCAACGCGGATTTCGCGCGCGCGATGGCGCCCGACGTGATGCGTGAAGCACTGCCCTCGTGGGATAGTTCAAAGCACCGGCGCGAATCCGATCAGATATTCGAAAATCTCGGACGCGTGCTGCAGGCGGGTGGCAGCAGCTTCGGCAACATCGTGCGCGTCGATCAGTATTACACCGACTATCGCGCGGTGCCGCCATACCACGGCGCACGCCGCGCTGCACTCGGCGATCACATTCCTCCGAGCACTTCGATTCTGATGCCGCGCCTGCTGCTCGCGGGTCAGGACATCGAGATGCAAATGATCGCGGTCGCAGACAGCGTGCAGGTGCAGCACATCAAGCCTGAGGCGCATGCGATCCACGCAAGCTCCGGTTACAGTCTCGCGCTGACGGCGGGAGATTTTGTGTTTGTTGCGGGCCGACTCGCCGACGCGCTCGTTTTGACCGACGGTTTGGCGCCTGAAGTGAAGTTGCCGAAGGGGCATTTGTGGAAAGGCGTGCCGATCAAGCTCGAAACCGAGTACACCATCAAGCAGAAACTCGAGCCCGCACTGCAGGCGGCAGGCTCGTCGCTCGCCGATGTGGTCAAGTGCCAGGTGTATTTGCGAGATCCCGCGGACTTTGCGCCATTCAATGAAGTGTGGCGTGAATACTTTCCGAAAAATCCACCGGCGACGAGCATTATTCCGATGG
>JANYCE010000328.1 GCA_025360445.1 Betaproteobacteria bacterium | reverse complement strand
CGCCTGACACGTGCCGAAAAACTCGGCGGTACTGAAAGTGCACTTTTTGACAGCAGCACCAGTTGGGACAGCGACCCGAGCCCAATCAGCAGCATTGCTACTCGATCGTGACATCACTGCCGCCGAGCTCGACAAGGCGATTGATGGCCTTGCGAATCGGAAGGCAAGCGATCCTCAGTTGCTCGTCAACGAGCTCATCACTCGGGGCGGGCCTCGCACGCGGGCCGCTCTGCTGTATCTTTTCCGTGCGATCTGGGCCGCAACTCGGGTGCCTGATGATTGGCTGACGGCGCACCTAGTGCCGATTTACAAAGGCGCAGCTGCTGGTACGGTCTCATCACCAGCGAGCTATCGCCCCATTGCATTGACGTCGATCGTTGCCAAGCTGTACGAGAGTGTGCTGTATGCCCGGCTGAGTGCGTACACTGAAGCGAACGGCATTATTGGCGATGAACAGGGAGGATTTCGCCGTGGCCGCAGTTGCATCGACCACGCTTTCATCCTGGGAGAGATCATAGCGGCCCGTCGCGAGCGTCACAAGCGGACCTTCATGTGCTTCCTCGACCTGTCGAAGGCGTACGATAGGACGTGGCGCGATGGCATCTGGCATCGGCTGCTCGACGTGGGTGTCAATGGCCGCATTTGGCATGCGATGCGCGGGCTGTATCGCTCAGTGCAGACGCGCGTTTCAGTCAACGGTGAGCTCGGCGATGCCTTCAGCAGTGGCATTGGCGTTCGTCAAGGTTCGGTGCTTTCGCCGATTCTCTTCTCAATTTTCATTTCCAGTGTGATCGATGCGTGGCGAGATGCGGGCCTTGGTGTCACGATCGGCGGGGGCGACATCGACGCGGATTCGGCAGCTGCAGGCGCCCGGCCCGGCGAGCGTCGCGTCGCTGGGCTGCTCTTCGCTGACGACATCGTCCTCATTGCTGACTCAGAGGATGAACTCCACCGCGCCCTCGCAATTATGGACACCCACGCCCAGCAATGGCGTTACTCTTTCAACTCTTCGAAGTGTGCCGTCATGGTTGCCGCGGAGAGACAACCACCGAGCGGTCGCCACGAGCGTCATTGGCAACTGCAAGGCGAGCCTGTCGTGGAGACTAAACAGTATCGGTACCTTGGCATCACACTGCAGTCGAATTCTCACTGGACTGCTATGCAAGCGCATCGCACTGCCGCTGGGAAGGCCGCGCTGCCGATGCTTTGGCGGATTGGTGCGAGGCAGGGCCGGCTCAGTATGTCCACTGGCGAGTTGTTGATTGAAATGTTATTGTGGAGTCGTATGGCTTATGGGAGCGAGCTCAGCCAACCCGGCATCACTGCATCGAACAAAGCAGAGACGATTCAGAACGCCGCCGGCCGCGCACTCCTTGGTGTCCCACGTGGCACATCGAACGACATGGTTCGCGGTGAACTTGGCTGGCTTCCCCTCGCTGCGCATCGCCGCCTCGCGATGCTTCGCTATCTCGGTCGCCTTCAACACGCCCCTCCCGGGCTGCTTCGTGATGTCTTCCGCATTCGAATGGCATCAGCAGCCGCCCGATTTGCCAAGCAGCAAGTCAACGTCCGAGCTGCAGTAAGGAGGGCCGATCGCGAGCGTGCCGCAGCTGCCATTGGCGATGCTGACGATGTGGCGCTCCGCGCTGCCGAGGAAGCTGGTCGTGCGATGGCGAGACCGAAGGTGCCTCGGCTGCAGCCGATTGTTCGCGGTTGGTGTGCAGCGGCTCACGCCACGCTCACCGCCCACGGACTGGGCGATCATTTCAGCATCAACGCTCGTGAGTCGCGGTCTGCATGGTCAACCCGTTGCCGCTCTGTCGTTTCAACTCACGAGCAGCGTCAGTGGTCAGAGCGTATCGCAGCGCATCCTCGGGATTGGTATCGGCTGCTGAAGCCCGAGTTCGGTCGAGAACCGTACATCGACGTTGGCGATGGCATCCATGGCATGTCGACTGGTCGACGCATCAAGGCTCAGATGCGAACGCTCAGCGCGCCGCTCGCCGCCATCCGCGCGATCCGTTATCCAGATGTGCCGCCTGGCCCTATCTGTCAGCGTTGCACCTCTGGCCACGAGGACTGGCCGCCGCATGCTATGTGCGACTGCCTCATTTATCACCGTGAACGCGTGATTCTTTATGCGATCGTGGAGGCGCATTGGCGTGCTGCTGCCGAGTCAGTCGAGCCGTGGTGGTTACAGAGGATCGCGGCTGGCCTGCCTGATTGGTCATCTATGACGAGCGATGAACGGTGCCGCTGGCTGCTCAGCGATCGTACGCGCGGCATTTGTGCTGCGGTGGCGCGGTTTCTCTTTGCGTGTCGAGTCAACGACAATGCTGCTGCTGCCCTCCGTCTCTCGCGGCCGCTGACGGAGCGGAGCCGCCCCGTGCCCCATCGCCTGCAGCTGTAGATCGGCGCGGTCTGAGACCGCTGCCAAGTTAACGATTGTGTCTGGCGGGCACACTGGTCAATGTCGCATTTTTGCTTCTTGTGTTTCCAGTAAATCTCTAAGTCTAAGTCTAAGTCTAACACTCCGCACTTGTCATATTGTAACTGGGAATTCAAAATTCCCAGTACAAGCTCTTTTGTCG
>JANYCE010000318.1 GCA_025360445.1 Betaproteobacteria bacterium | reverse complement strand
CGCCAGTGCATTAGCCGAAGTTGAGGCGATCATGATTGCACGGACCGCATCGAATCCGCGCGCGGGCATTCAACGCCCGTCGATGGCGCAGGACATGCAAAAAGGGCGCCGCACCGAGATCGAATCGATGAATGGATACATCGCCGCCAAGGGTAAACAGGCCGGCATCCCGACGCCGTACAATTTAAAGCTTGTGGAACTTGTGTTGCGCGTGCAGCGCGGCGAGCTTAAGCCGTCCGCGAACATTCTCGATACTTAGGCCTGGATTGGCCCCGGACGCTTCGCCGGGTTTCAGACTGCGAACGGTCCGGGGCTCAGCATTTCGCAGTCGCTCGGAATAAGCGCCGACCAGGTGATCGAATGAAGTCTGCGTTTGCCGCCGCCGCACGATTGGCAGCAACGCTGCGTCGGATTATTGATCTTTCCATATTGCACGACATCACCACAGCGTAGCTTGCATCCAAGCATCACTCGCCGTGGATGCCGGCGGCTTTTACGACCTTCGCCCATTTCTCGACCTCGGCCTTGGTATAGGCCGTGAACTCGTCGGGAGTATCGCCTATCGTGATGCCGCCCAACGTGAGTATCTTGTCTTTCATTGCGGGCGATTTCAGCATTTTTACCAAGTCGGCGTTGACCTTGCTAACTACCTCACGCGCCGTACCAGCAGGCATGATCAGGCCTTGCCACGAGCCGCCGTCAAAGCCCTTGAGGCCTGATTCATCGATGGTTGGAACATGAAGCAATCGCGGGAAGCGCTGCTTTGTCGAAACCGCAATCATGCGCAGTCTGCCGGATTGCGCATAAGGCAATGCTGCCATAATGGTGCTGAACGCGACTTCAATTTGCCCGGAAAGCTGGTCGATCAGCGCGGGTCCAGTCCCTTTATAGGGGACGTGGACTATGTCAATCCCGCCATCGCGCTTAAATAATTCCATCAGCATTTGCGAGCTGGTGCCACTGCCCCCCGACGCGTAATTGAGCGCGCCCGGCCGGGCCTTCGCGAGCGCAATCAATTCCTTCACGCTCCTCACCGGCAAAGAAGAGTGCACCAACAGTAGGCTGGGCAGCGTTGCCAGTAACGTCACATGCGCGAAATCCTTGACTGGATCGAATCCGAGTTGGGGGTAGATCGAGCGCGAGATGGTTTGCGCGATGGATATCATGCACATCGTGTAGCCGTCAGGCGGTGCCTGCGCGCACAGTGCTGTGCCGACGTTGCCGCCCGCGCCGGGACGATTATCTGCGATCACCTGCATGTTCCAAGTTTCAGCTAGCCGCTGCGATATCACGCGACCCAGAATGTCAGTCGGGCCGCCAGGAGGAAACGGGATGATAAAGCGCACGGGTTTGCCCGGATAGTTTTGTGCTTGTACGGGCAGCAATGCAACGATGCCAAGCCCGAGCACGGATACCAGCGCAAAAACAAACCGCTTAAGGCAGTGCAAAGTTGTCTCACATTCTCATAATTCAATCGGTTTTAATATTCGCGTTCCTTACAACTTCGGCCCATTTCTTAAACTCGGTTTTGATGAAAACGGCGGCCTCCCGGCGTGTGCTGCCGACAGGTTCAGCGCCGACCTTCTCGAAACTTAGTTTTATTTCCGGGTTCTGCAATGCTTTTCTCAACTCCGAATTGAGGCGGGAGACGATATCTTCGGGTGTCGCTGATGGCACAAATAAGGCAAGCCATAGATTGACGTCAAACCCGGGAAAACCGGATTCCGCAATTGTCGGAAGATTCGACAAGGCTGCTGCGCGCCTGTCGCCGGTGGTCGCCAGCCCGCGCAGCCTACCGTCCTTAATGAAGGGCAACGCTGCGGTGATGCTGCCGAAAGTCATCTGAACCTGGCCGGCGATCAGGTCCGTGATGGCGGGCCCCATGCCTTTGTAGGGCACATGAGTAATATTTTGCCGAATCATGGCTTTGAACATTTCGCCGGCCATATGGGGCGTGGTGCCTACGCCCGCCGAAGCAAAACTCAATTTCCCCGGTTGCGACTTGGCCAGATTGATCAGTTCCTGAACGCTGTTGGCTGGAACCTTGGTGTTTATCACAAGCACCAACGGAGAGGAGGACAGAATCGTGACAGGCACCAGATCCTTGTCAATGTCATAAGGGACTTTCGCTAGTAGACTGGGGTTGATCACGATGGCCGGGTCCATGATCAGCAGCGTGTAGCCGTCGCCGCTGGCTTTGCTCGCCGTTTCTATACCGATGATGCCGCCGGCACCCGAACGGTTATCGATTACGACGTTCTGGCCGAGCGTATCGGATAGCCGCTGCCCCATCAGCCTCCCGACGTAGTCGACGATGCCGCCCGGCGCATAGGGCACGATCAGGCGCACGCTTTTGATTGGATATGTTTGGCTGTGTGCCGGCAACGCGATGCCGAAACATAACAGGCCAAGGGCCGGGCAAAAGACTTTCGATGCGATAGGATTCAAGGTTGTATCCCTTCAGGGAGATATTCGTTGGGCCGCCAGCGCGCGGCTTAAGCAGCAGTGAGTTCGATTAGCGGGAAAGTCATACGGTTACCCGGTTCGGATAGAGCATAGTCTAAATTATGATACGATTCTCATTAACCTTTACGTGATATCCGGATGACATTCATATGAATGGCAGACCCATGCATGAAACCGACGCCATTCGATGATGACGATCCGGAACCGAT
>JANYCE010000295.1 GCA_025360445.1 Betaproteobacteria bacterium | reverse complement strand
GCAATTGACATGCACTTTGCGGATTTCGCCGGAGCGAAGCCGCAGTTGCGCGTATTCGCCTTCGCGCGCGAGCAGTTGCACGGCGCCGCCGGCGGCCCGCGCAATCTGCGCGCCTTTGCCCGGCATCATCTCGATGCAATGAATCGTGCTGCCAACCGGTATGTTCCTGAGCGGCATTGCGTTGCCCGGCTTGATCGGAGAATCCGAGCCGTTCTGGACTTGGGTGCCTACTACGAGTCCCTTGCAGGCAATGATGTAACGGCGCTCACCGTCCGCGTAGCACAACAGCGCGATGTGAGCGCTGCGGTTCGGATCGTGCTCAATGCGCTCGACTTTGGCGACAACGCCGTCCTTGTCACGCTTGAAATCAATGACCCGATAGTGTTGCTTGTGGCCACCGCCCATGTGGCGCGTGGTGATCTGACCGGTATTGTTGCGACCGGCAGTCTTGCTCTTAGGCTCAAGCAATGCATCGTGCGGCCGGCCCTTGTAAAGATTCGGATTGACGACCTTAACGACGGCGCGACGGCCGGGTGAGGTCGGTTTAACTTTGACCAGTGCCATTATTTGTTCTCCCCTGCCGCAAAGTTAATTTCCTGGCCGGGCTTTAGCGACACATACGCTTTTTTCCAGTTGGTACGCCGGCCCATGAAGCGGCCGAACCTCTTTTCTTTGCCCTTAACGTTGGCAACCTGAACCGACAGGACTTCAATCTTCTTGTCCTTGGTGCCGAACATGAGTTCGACCGCCGCCTTGATTTCGGGCTTGGTCGCATCGGGCATCACGCGAAACAAATATTGGTTGTTTTGCTCGCCGACGAACGTGCCTTTCTCCGATATCACCGGAGCCATCAGCACTTTCATTAGACGCTCGGTATTCTTGGTGCCGGAAGCGGTGCTCATTTCAGGAGCTCCTCGAATTTGGCCAACGCAGTCTTGGTCATAAGCACGTTGGCATGTCTAATCAGGTTGACCGGATCGGCGTGCGAAGCGGCACAAACATTTACGTTAATCAGGTTGCGCGCCGACAGTAGAAGGTTTTCATCCATGCTGTCGGTGATGATTAGCACGTTTTCATAGCCCATGCTTTTCACTTTCTCCGCGAGCAGCTTGGTTTTCGGCGCATCAAGCGTGAAGCTGTCGACAACAGCCAGCCGCCCCTCGCGCGCCAACTGCGACAGGATCGAGCACACACCCGCGCGATACATTTTTTTGTTGAGTTTGTGCGTGAAATTCTCGTCGGGCCGGTTCGGGAATATGCGGCCACCACCGCGCCACAACGGGCTCGAGGTCATGCCAGCGCGGGCACGTCCGGTGCCTTTCTGGTTAAACGGCTTCTTGGTCGAGTGGCTGACTTCGCCGCGATCCTTCTGGGCGCGCGTGCCTTGGCGCCCGTTCGCGAGATACGCGGTCACGACCTGGTGGATCAGCGCTTCGTTGTAGTCGCGTCCGAACACGGCATCTGCCGCTGCCACGTTGGCAGTTGATTTTCCGCTTTGATCGATCAGTTTAAGTTCCATCATTTACCTGCCTTTGCTGCCGCCTTGGCAACCGGCTTCACGACGGTCCTGCCGATTTTGACCGCTGGGCAAACGGTGATGTCGCCATTCTTGTGGCCAGGTATTGCGCCGCGAATCAACAGCAATTGGCGCTCGGCGTCGATGCGCACAATCACCAAATTCTGCGTTGTGCGTTTGACGTCACCGAGATGACCGGTCATTTTTTTGCCGGGGAACACACGGCCCGGATCCTGCGCCATTGAAATTGAGCCCGGCGTGTTATGCGAGCGCGAGTTACCGTGGGTTGCACGGTTAGATTTAAAGTGGTGGCGCTTGATAACGCCGGCATAACCTTTACCAATCGTTGTGCCGGATACGTCTACCTTCTGGCCGACTTTGAATACGTCGACACCGATCGTGCCGCCAACTTTTAGATTCGCAATCTGTTCGGCGGTGACGCGGAATTCCTTTGACACCGAACCCGCTTCTACGGCGGCTTTGGCGAAATGGCCCGCCGCGGACTTGGTGACGCGGCGCGCGCGACGCGTGCCATAAGCGACCTGCACCGCGGTGTAGCCGTCGGATTCAGGCGTTTTAATCTGGGTCACGCGGTTATTCGACACGTCGACGACCGTCACCGGAATGGAATCGCCATCATCGGTAAAGACACGCGTCATGCCGATCTTGCGACCGACTAATCCTAAACTCATTTTATGCACCTTTTCTTTGACCGACCCCCGGCATTGATAGGCCGCGGATGGCGCCGACTTCAATTGGTCGGCCGTTCACTTTCAGTATCAGGGCACGAGGCCCGGATGCTGTTCCTATAACTTAATTTCTACGTCCACGCCTGCCGGCAAATCGAGCTTCATTAACGCATCAACGGTTTTGTCTGTGGGATCAATAATGTCCATCAACCGCAAATGCGTGCGTATTTCAAATTGATCGCGCGATGTCTTATTCGCGTGCGGCGAGCGCAACACGTCAAAACGCTCTTTACGAGTGGGCAATGGGACGGGGCCCTTTACCACCGCGCCAGTACGCTTCGCGGTTTCCACAATTTCGAGCGCCGACTGGTCGATCAAGCGGTAGTCGAACGCTTTCAAGCGAATACGAATTTTCTGACTTTTTGCGGCGGCCATGTTTACTCGATCACTTTAGCGACGACGCCGGCGCCGACGGTCTTGCCACCCTCGCGAATTGCGAAGCGCAAGCCTTCCTCCATCGCGATGGGCTGGATCAGCGCCACCGTGATCGAGATGTTGTCTCCCGGCATCACCATCTCCGTGCCCGCCGGTAATTCAATGTTGCCCGTCACATCGGTCGTCCTGAAGTAGAACTGCGGACGGTAGCCCTGGAAGAACGGCGTATGCCGCCCCCCTTCGTCCTTGCTCAAAACGTATATCTCGGCAGTGAACTTGGTGTGCGGCGTGATGCTGCCCGGCTTTGCCAGCACTTGCCCCCGCTCCACATCTTCGCGCTTCGTGCCGCGCAGCAACACCCCGACGTTGTCGCCAGCCTGCCCCTGGTCCAGCAACTTCCTGAACATTTCAACACCCGTGCACACCGTCTTGATCGTCGGCTTCAAGCCCACGATCTCGATCTCTTCGCCGACCTTCACGATCCCGCGCTCGATACGACCGGTCACCACCGTGCCGCGACCCGAGATCGAGAATACGTCTTCAACCGGCATCAGGAACGGACCGTCCAGCGCACGCTTGGGTTCCGGGATGAAAGAATCCAGCGCTTCAGCCAACTTGAATATCGCCCCCTCGCCCATATCCGTCGTATCGCCCTCGAGCGCTTTTAGCGCCGAGCCGATGATGACCGGGGTCTGCTCGCCAGGAAACTCATACTTCGACAGCAATTCGCGCACTTCCACTTCGACTAATTCGAGCAACTCCGAATCGTCGACCATGTCCGCTTTGTTCATGAAAACGACGATATACGGCACCCCGACCTGGCGCGCGAGCAGGATATGCTCGCGCGTCTGCGGCATCGGGCCGTCAGCCGCGCTCACCACCAGGATCGCGCCGTCCATCTGCGCCGCACCCGTGATCATGTTCTTGATGTAATCGGCGTGGCCCGGGCAATCGACGTGTGCGTAGTGGCGCTTGGCCGTCTCATACTCAACGTGTGCGGTGTTGATCGTGATCCCGCGCGCCTTCTCTTCCGGCGCCGCATCGATCTGATCGTAGTTCTTCGCTTCACCGCCATACTTCTTCGACAACACGTGCGTCATCGCCGCCGTCAGCGTCGTCTTGCCGTGATCAACGTGGCCTATCGTCCCCACGTTTACGTGCGGCTTCGTGCGCTCAAATTTGCTTTTTGCCATTTCAGGTCCTTGTTACTTTTTAGAACCCTTGTCAGGGTTATCTCGATTAATAATTCCGTCAGCAATGTTCTTCGGCGCTTCGGTGTAATGCTTGAATTCCATCGTGTAGGTCGCGCGACCCTGCGTAGCCGAACGCAGCGAAGTCGAGTAACCAAACATTTCGGCGAGCGGCACCTCCGCCTTGATTACTTTAACGCCGGCGATTTCGTCCATGCCCTGAATGATGCCGCGGCGCGACGACAGGTCGCCCACCACGTTGCCCATGAAATCCGGCGGCGTTTCAACTTCTACCGCCATCATCGGCTCGAGTATGGTCGGACTCGCGCGGCGCATACCTTCTTTAAAGGCCATCGAAGCGGCCATTTTAAACGCGTTTTCGTTCGAGTCGACTTCGTGATACGAGCCGTCGAACAACGTGACTTTAACGTCGACGACCGGAAAGCCTGCCAGCACGCCGGCGGGCAACGTATCGATCAGACCTTTTTCGACCGCAGGGATGTATTCACGCGGGACCGAGCCGCCTTTGATGGCATCGACAAACTCAAAGCCCTTGCCGTGCGCTTGCGGCTCAACTTTCAAGACAACGTGACCGTATTGACCGCGGCCGCCCGACTGCTTGATAAATTTGCCTTCGACTTTGTCGCAGGTTTTCTTGATGGTCTCGCGATAGGCAACCTGTGGTTTGCCAACGGACGCTTCGACGCCGAACTCGCGCCTCATGCGATCGACAATAATTTCCAAATGCAACTCGCCCATGCCAGCAATAATTGTTTGGCCTGATTCCTCATCGCTACGCACGCGGAACGAAGGATCTTCCTGCGCGAGACGATTGAGCGCGATCCCCATCTTTTCCTGATCGGCCTTGGTTTTCGGCTCGACTGCCTGGGAAATGACCGGCTCCGGGAATATCATCCGTTCGAGAATGATGATTTTCTGCGGATCGCACAGCGTCTCGCCAGTGGTCGCCTCTCTCAAGCCAACCGCTGCCGCTATGTCGCCCGCGCGCACCTCCTTGATTTCTTCGCGGGTATTTGCGTGCATTTGCAGCAGGCGTCCGATGCGCTCTTTGCGGCCCTTGATCGGGTTATAAATGGTGTCGCCCGAATTAATTACGCCAGAATACACGCGGAAGAAAATCAGTTGGCCCACGTACGGGTCAGTCGCAATCTTAAACGCAAGTCCAGAAAACGGTTCTTCGTCGCTTGCCATACGCTGGGTCGGCTGGTCTCTATCGTCCAGCCCTTTAACGGGGGGGATATCGACCGGCGCTGGCAAATAATCAATGACGCCATCGAGCATCGCCTGCACGCCTTTGTTCTTAAAGGCGGAGCCGCACAACATTGGCACGATTTCATTATGAATCGTACGCGTGCGCAGGCCGAGCTTGACCTCTTCAACCGACAGTGCGCCGGTTTCTATGTACTTGTTCATTAATTCTTCGTTCGCTTCGGCGGCGCTTTCAATCATTTTGTCGTGCCATTCCTGCGCCAATTCTTGAAGATCGGGCGGAATATCGCGAAGCTCGTATTTCATGCCCTGGGTCGAATCGTCCCAGTAGATGGCCTTCATGCGCACCAGGTCAATGACGCCTTCAAACTTTTCCTCAGATCCGATCGGAATCTGGATAGGAACCGGATTGGCCTTGAGGCGCGATTTCATCTGATCGTAGACTTTGAAGAAGTCCGCCCCCTGACGGTCCATCTTGTTGACGAACGCGAGTCGCGGCACGCCGTACTTGACCGCCTGACGCCAAACAGTCTCGGATTGTGGCTGCACACCGCCGACCGCGCAGTAAACCATGCAAGCACCGTCGAGCACCCGCAGACTGCGTTCGACCTCAATTGTGAAGTCGACATGGCCCGGAGTGTCGATGATGTTAATGCGGTGTTCGGGGTAATTATTATCCATCCCCTTCCAGAAGCACGTCGTCGCCGCCGAGGTAATCGTAATGCCGCGCTCCTGCTCCTGCTCCATCCAGTCCATCACGGCGGTGCCGTCATGGACTTCACCAATCTTGTGCGAAACGCCGGTGTAAAAAAGTACGCGTTCCGTGGTCGTGGTTTTACCCGCATCAATGTGTGCACTGATGCCGATATTGCGATAGCGTTCGATGGGTGTTCTGCGGGGCACTTTAAATAAACCTCAAACTGAAAACTGCGTCTTCGATCAAAACCGGTAGTGCGAGAAAGCCTTATTAGCTTCCGCCATGCGGTGTACTTCATCGCGTTTTTTCATCGCACCGCCACGCCCCTCGGCCGCTTCGGCGATTTCGCCGGCCAATCGCGCGCCCATCGACTTTTCGCCACGGCTACGTGCGGCGTCGCGCAACCATCGCATAGCCAAAGCCATACGCCGGATGGGGCGAACTTCGACCGGGACCTGATAATTCGCGCCACCGACACGACGGCTTTTGACTTCCACCATCGGCTTGACGTTATTGACGGCCGTCGTGAAGACTTCCAGCGGATCCTTGGTTGTCTTCTTCTTAATTTGCTCGAGCGCGCTGTAAATGATCCCTTCAGCGATCGACTTTTTGCCGGCCTGCATCAGCACGTTAACGAACTTCGCGACATCGACACTCAGGTACTTCGGATCCGGCAGGATCTCGCGTTTAGGAATTTCTCTACGACGTGGCATAGGCTTTCTCTATTCTGCTCAATTTTGTTTATGCAGCAACACTTGCTGGTCTACAGCTGTAACTAAGCTGCCTTCGGCCGCTTAGTGCCGTACTTGGAGCGGCTTTGCTTGCGATCCTTGACGCCGGCGGTATCCAAACTACCGCGCACGACGTGATAGCGCACGCCCGGAAGATCCTTGACCCGCCCGCCGCGAATGAGCACCACCGAGTGCTCCTGCAGGTTGTGGCCTTCGCCACCGATGTAACTTGATACTTCGAAGCCATTAGTCAGGCGCACGCGGGCAACTTTACGCAGCGCTGAATTCGGCTTTTTCGGCGTCGTCGTATACACGCGCGTGCATACGCCGCGTTTCTGCGGCGAATTCTTAAGCGCGGGCACCTTGCTTTTAACGGTGCGGAGGACGCGTGGCTTACGCACTAATTGATTGATCGTCGGCATGGTCGTTTGTTTTGCTTTTCTGCTGGTTTTCTTAAACCGCGTAATGTTTCGCGCGGATTTTTAGAACCTGAAAAAAGGAGGGGACGGCATGATGCCGTCCCGTCCGAGGTTGGTTTCGTGCTAAAAAGACTGCAAATTTTAGGAGGTCACAGCATCCCTGTCAAGCAACATGCTCGCGTGTTTCGACTGGCGCCGCCGCTTCGGGAGAACTTTCCATCAAAGGTAACAACTCACCAGCAGCTACCTGGCGTTTGCGCGTGTTGTGGTACGCGAGACCGGTGCCGGCAGGGATTAAACGACCGACAATAACGTTCTCTTTCAGACCACGCAATTCATCGCGTTTGCCCATGATCGCCGCTTCGGTCAGCACGCGCGTCGTTTCCTGGAATGATGCCGCGGAAATGAACGAATCGGTTGACAGAGAGGCCTTGGTGATGCCGAGCAACATGAAGTCGTATGTTGCCGGCGTCTTGCCTTCAGCGGTGACGCGATCATTTTCGTCGAGAATCTCAGCGCGCTCGAGCTGCTCACCAACGATGAAGCGGGTGTCGCCAGCATCGGCGATGGTCACGCGGCGCAACATCTGCCGCACAATCACTTCAATGTGTTTGTCATTGATCTTGACCCCCTGCAGACGATAAACATCCTGCACTTCGTTGCAGATATACCGTGCAAGTGCCTCGACGCCCAACAGACGCAGGATGTCGTGCGGATCGGCCGGGCCATCGACAATAACTTCGCCGCGATTCACAACCTGGCCGTCGTGCGCCATCACGTGCTTATCTTTCGGGATCAAGTACTCATGCGCAACGCTGTCGAGATCGGTGATCACCAGGCGCTGTTTACCTTTGGTGTCTTTTCCGAACGACACAGTGCCCGTGATTTCCGCCAACAAACCGGCGTCTTTTGGCGAACGCGCTTCGAAAAGCTCAGCCACCCGCGGCAAGCCACCGGTGATATCGCGCGTCTTCGAGGTTTCCTGCGGAATTCGCGCAAGCACTTCACCGACCGACGCTTCCTGGCCGTCCTTCACGGTGATAATGCAGCCGATCTGGAAAGTGATATTGACTGACTGGTCGGAACCCGCAATTTTCACTTCCTGGCCGCTCAAATCGAGCAGCTTGACCTGCGGGCGCAAGCCTTTGACCTGAGTGCTGCCACGCCTTTTGGGATCGACGACAACGAGCGTGGAGAGTCCTGTGACTTCGTCGGTCTGCTTGGCTACAGTCACGCCTTCCTCGACGTTCTCAAAACGCACCTTGCCCGCGTATTCAGTAATGATGGGGCGGGTATGCGGATCCCACATCGCAAGAACGTGGCCGGCCTTAACCTGTTCGCCATCGCGCGCGCGAAGCGTTGCACCGTAAGTGACTTTATGACGTTCGCGTTCACGACCATGTTCGTCATGAATCAGCACTTCACCGCTGCGTGAGATCGCAATCAATTCTTTGCGTGAGTTCGTCACATAGCGCATGCCAGGCGAATAACGCACGACACCGGCCGATTTACTCTCGACCTGGCTGACCACCGCAGTGCGCGAGGCCGCGCCGCCTATATGGAACGTACGCATCGTCAACTGTGTGCCCGGTTCACCGATCGACTGCGCAGCGATAACGCCGACTGCTTCGCCAACGTTCACGCTGGAGCCGCGGCCCAGATCGCGGCCGTAGCACTTCGCGCACAAGCCGTACCGCGTCTCGCAAGTCAGCGGTGTGCGCACCTTGATTTCATCGAGCCCGACGCCTTCGATCGCTTCAACCGCATCTTCATCGAGCAGGCTGTTAACCGGAAACATGATCTGGCCGCTTTCCGGGTTTACGACTTCTACCGTGCTAACCCGGCCCAGAATGCGCTCGCGCAATGATTCCACTACTTCTCCGCCTTCTACCAGCGCTTTCATGGCCACACCTTGCGTTGTACCGCAATCTTCTTCGGTTACCACAAGATCCTGCGTCACATCGACCAGACGGCGCGTGAGATAACCCGAGTTTGCAGTCTTCAATGCGGTGTCCGCGAGACCCTTGCGCGCGCCGTGCGTCGAAATAAAATACTGCAACACGTTCAAGCCTTCACGGAAATTGGCTTTGATCGGCGTTTCGATAATCGAGCCGTCCGGCTTCGCCATCAGACCGCGCATACCGGCCAGTTGGCGAATTTGAGCGGCGGAACCGCGCGCCCCGGAGTCAGCCATCATATAAATCGAATTAAACGATTCCTGAGTGACTGCCGCGCCATTCTTGTCTTTCAAAGGCAGATAGTCTTGTTTGGCGTAATCCCATGCCGCGACATCTTCGGTGCCGAGCTGGTCCATCATCGCCTTCGCAACGACGTCACCCGCCCGCCCCCAGATGTCGACAACTTTGTTGTAGCGCTCGCCCTGAGTGACGAGGCCGGAGGTGTATTGAGACTCGATTTCCTGCACTTCTTTTTCGGCGGCAGAAATAATTGTGTCTTTCTGCGTCGGCACCAGCATGTCGTCTACCGCGATGGAAATACCCGCGCGCGTCGCCATGGTGAAGCCGCTATACATCAGCTTGTCCGCGAAAATTACCGTCTCACGCAACCCGCAGCGACGGAACGAGTGGTTGATAAGCTTCGAGATTTCTTTTTTCTTGAGCGATTTGTTGATCAACTCGAACGGCAACCCTGGCGGCAGAATCTCCGAGAGCAGAGCACGACCG
>JANYCE010000085.1 GCA_025360445.1 Betaproteobacteria bacterium | reverse complement strand
TTAATTCGGCGCAATGCCCGCCTGGTTATTGCGCCCTACGATTTCTGGCCCGCGCCTTGTTTGCCGGAATGTGGACAATACGCACAATTCATCTTTCTAACCGATACGGCTTCCTAAAGATCAATAATCGCACATCAGCGGCCGCCGAAAGGTGGCGGCCGGCTGCGCCAACTGCTGATAAGCAGCCAGGCGCCAAGCATGCCGCCAAGATGCGCGAAGTGCGCGACGCCCGCTGAAGTGCCGGTCACGCCGAAAAACAGTTCCAGCAAACCGTATAACGTCACGAACAGCCACGCGGGCATCGGGATCGGCGGAAACAACAGAATCAATGTGCGGCGCGGGAAATACATCGCGTACGCGAGGAGCAATCCGAATACGCCGCCTGACGCGCCAACGGTTGGATAAGGATCGCCGCCGGCGAGCGCTGAAAAAATCAGTTGCACGATCGCGGCAGCAATCACACTCACGAAATAAAGATTGAAGTAACGGCGTTCGCCGAACAATCGCTCCAGCTCGCCGCCGAACATGTAAAGCGCAAACATGTTGAAGAAGAGATGCGTGAGATTGCCGTGCAAAAAACTGTACGTAATGACCTGCCACGGCTGAAACCCGAAACTGCCGCCTGTCATGGTCATCGTGCCGACGGGCCACAGCGCGAAATACATAATCAGCACATCGCCAATCATGAGGTCGAGAACAAACAGCGCGACGTTGGCGATGAGCAGCGCGCGCGTGATGGGTGGGATTGCCGTGAACACTTTGTAAACTTGCCTTTCGTTTAGTGCGGGTGAGCGGCGTACACGTTCTGCCGGCTCGGCTTTACTACTACCCTGCCTTTTCGAAGCATCATGCGAGGCTTTGTGCCAGCAAGGCGAGCGCGCCGGCCGCGAAAGCATGCATGTTTTCGACACGGTCAGAGCTGCCCGTTTGAATAGTGGCGGCGCGCTCGCTGCCGCCGGCGACTGCAATGCACGCGAGTCCCGCCGGATTGCCATAGCGCCCGCCCGTCGGTCCGGCCGCACCGGTTTCGCCGATGCCCCAGTCGGCGCCAAAGCGGATGCGAATGATGCGCGCGCGTATCTGCGCATTCGCTTCGGTCGCCGGCCGCGTGCCTTCGAACTGTGCGTCGTCGAAATCCTTCAGCGTCCGCCAGGCGGCCCGCGTATACAACACGGCACCGCCGAGAAAATAAGCCGATGCGCCCGGCACAGCGAGCAAAGCAGCCGCGATCAGCCCGCCCGCCGATGATTCGGCCACGGCGACCGTTTGTTTGCGCTGCTTTAAAAGAGCGGCAACTTTCTCGGCATGCTGCACAAGTTCGCGCATTGCAAATCCTTGCTTTAAGGGTGGTATCGTTCCCCAGATTCGAGTGAGTCTGCGGGCTTGGAATTCGGCCTCGTCGTCGTGACAAAGTGCCTTCGCAGGTTCTTATATATTGATTTAATGGATGCGTGCAACTGCAATGTTGGTATCCGCGCATCGCAGTGCGCGGCAAGCACCGCGACCAAGCTCAGGGAATTCTCAAATGGCAACCGATTGGAGCATGATTGTGCTGCAAGCCGCGGAGATTGCGGCGGGCGAGCTCGAAAACATACGCGCTGACGTCGCCCGGTATTTTTTGCTGCACGATCCAGGCTCAAGCGCGGCTGTATTTACCCGGCGGGCGAAGCTCGGTAATTGCGAAGTGTATTTTTCCCCGGGTAGCGCCGCTTACACGGAGTTCATATTCGAACGCCACACGGTCAAAAGCTCGCGCCCGCCTCCATTGCTTGGCACGACTCTATTAGTCGGTTATCCGGCCGCGGTGAGCTGTTTGCTCGGCAAAGCGCCGAATGTAGAAGCATTCCCCAAAGTATTGCGGCGGTCACTGAAAACTCAAAAAGCCGCGGCGTACACCTCGTTTCTGAGCCTAAAAAAGGCTGACTAAGAAAGGCCGGTCAGGGCGATCTTGCGGCCGCCATGGGGAAGCGGCCGCAGCGACGAGCTCACTTGCACCACTGCCCGATCGCCTTGCGTTGGCGTTCCGCGGCTTCGGCGCGATCTTCATCGGTGAACTGAATCCGCTCCCCGGTGACGGGATCATAGCGCTGCATCCTTTGCCCCTCCAGCACGACCCGCAGCTGCGTCCTTGCTTCAAGGCAGTTGCCCGCGAATTCTTCGGCCCTTGTTTTTTCCGCCTCAGCGGCGGCTTCCACTTCCTGGCGCTCGATTAAACGCTGCCGAAACTCCGCTTCGCGGATCTCGTTCGACTTGGGCGCCACGGCCGGGCTCGCTGGTGCGGAGGGCGCCGCTTCGCTGCCTGCTTCGCCGCTCTTTGAAATCTGCCGTTGTTGCACGGTGCCAGGCGGGCAGAAGCGCGAGTATTCCCGGACGCCGCTCGCACTGATGCATTCAAACACTTGCGCGGATGCGTTCGATGCAGCTGCCGTTACGACGCACGCCAGCAATGTTCTCCACATAAATCCCACCCTGTCTTCAATTGTTGCATGCGCGGCAGTAGCATTCATTGTAGAACGCGCCAAGTCGCACGTCATTCGCGCCGTCATTCGATCTTGATGCCGGCGGCCTTGACGATGCGCGCATTGAGCTTGAGCTCATCATCCAGATGTTGCGCATATTGCTCCGGCGTGCCGCCCGCCACTTCGAGGCCCTGCACGAAAAACCTTTCTTTAATTTCCACGGTGCCGACGATTGCGTTGAGTTCGCGATTGAGCCGCAGCAGAATTGCCCGCGGTGTTTTCGCCGGCGCGAGCACGCCTGACGCGGTACTCGCTTCATAACCGGGAACTCCGGCTTCAATCATGGTTGGATACTCCGGCACCAGCGCCGATCTTTTTTTAGTGCCGACAGCGAGCCCTCGCAATTTGCCGAGACGCACTTGCGGCAGCACTGTCGGCAGATTGTCGATCACCATCTGCAATTGCCCGCCTAGCAAATCGATCAGCGATTGACCGCCGCCTTTATAAGGTATGTGCGTGATCTGCACGCCGGCCAACGACTTGAATTGCTCGCCGGCAAGATGCGCAACCGAGCCATTGCCCGCCGAACCGAAATTAAGCGAGTTCGGTTTGCTCTGCGCGAGCGCGATTAACTCTTTAACCGATTTAGCGGGCACCGCCGGATGCACGACCAGCATGAACGGGCTGATCGTGGTCAACGCGATTGGCGCAAAGTCGGCGAGCGTATACGGCATTTTCGCAACCAGCGCCGGATTGATCGTAAGCGGACCAGGCGTTCCCATGACCAGCGTGTAACCGTCGGGTAGAGCCTTGGCGACGAGATCTGCGCCGATCACGCCGCCGGCGCCGGCGCGATTGTCGACGACCACCGATTGGCCGAGCGCCTCGGTCAGGCGCTGACTCAGCGTGCGCGCGATCAAATCCGTGCCGCCACCTGGCCCGAATGGGACGATCAGCCGTATCGGCTTACCTGGATAACTCTGCGCGATCACGCACCCGCTGGCGCCGGCGAATGCTAAAGCCGTCACAAACCATGCGGCGGCTCCCTTATTGAGTATTTCATAATTCATCACATTCAACAGATCCAAAAACCGTCCCTCACCCTCGGTCGGCTCTGCCCCCCTCGCTACGTTCTCCCCAAGAGGAGAGGGACGCAAAGCCCTTCTCCGTTGGGGAGAAGGGTGGGGATGAGGGCGCACGGTGTCGCCAATTACGGAATGCTCAATAGATTTGACCATCTTCACTTCGTGCGTCCAGAACTTCGCCGTATGTCCAAAGCTCATTTTTTCTGGCTTTTTGATTTCACCGTCGGATAGACGTCGCCGTAGTACTTTCGAATCTCGTCGATCTGGTCACTACCGGGCGGCGCGTACTGCAGGCGCTTGCTTGTGAACCGCCCGCCCATGATGCGATCGAGCTTGACGGCCATCTCGCCCATTTTCACCAGCGCGGTGATGCCGTTCAGAATTGGCGTCCCGCGCGACGCTTCGTGCACCCCGTAGTGCGCGAGCATCGCCATGACCACGCCGCCAGCAGCAATCACCACCTCAGCGCCTTCTTCGACGTTTTTGTCGGCAGCTTTCAAAAACTGCGTGAGGATGCGCTTACCCGCTTTTTTGTCGGTGAAGCCCGCGTCAAGATCGTTGATGCGATCGAGACTCATCCGATTGACCGCCGCCAGACGCTTCTCGAGTTGATAGCGCGTCACATTCTCGACGATGCGCGGCGTAAATTTTTCGTTGATCGTCACCAGCGAAAAGTTTGCCCCCATCATGCACGCGAGATGCAGCGCGTTCTCGCACAAGCCGAGCACCGGAAAATTTGCGATCTCACGGCATTCACGAATTCCGGGGTCGCCGATATTGCCGATCAGGAATGCATCGAACCCGCGCTTCATCGCGATCTGCACGTTCTCCATCACTTCGCCGGTCTCCAGATATTCGAGATAGCGGTACTGGTCGGCAAGGCCGCCTACTTTGGTGATGCCATGCACTTCGATCTCGGTGTCCCTGTCCTTGACCTTGTCGAGGATCTCGCGCAGCACCTTGTTGTACGAACCCCATTCTTTTTGCCGGGACATGCTTTGATACCAGAGCTTCATTTGCGTCTCCTAAGAAATATTTCTCGCACCCGCTAAGGAATCCCTGATTAAGTTCGTCGCACCGGCGCGTGAGAGCCTGCCCCGGCGGGTCATAAGCCGGGGCAGGTGCCCAGGCGTTTGAATGCACTGGATTCCGGCATTCGCCGGAACGACAAAAATGGACTTGGTCAGTGTTTTCCCAACTTATTCTTCGGTCCTTCAGGACTTCTGGAGAGGCGGCGGCGCGAGCTGCGAGATGCCGTAAAGATCGAGCAGTTCCTTCACGCGTTCGCGCGGCGGCTTTTCCATGTAATAGCCGCGCCGCGCGGGGGCCATACCGGAGCTGCGCCGCAAGTCGACCATAGCCTCGGCCATTTTGATGGTCGCACCGAGCGCGTCGAGCACGGGCACGTCGTCGACGCGGT
>JANYCE010000248.1 GCA_025360445.1 Betaproteobacteria bacterium | reverse complement strand
GTGTCGAGCGTAGCAGTGGACAGTCACGATCATGTATGGGTTTTGCATCGCCCGAATACGCTACTCGACGATGACAAAGGTGCGCAGCAAAGTCCGCCGGCGAATCGTTGTTGCGTAGCCGCGCCCGCGGTGATGGAATTCGATCAGGACGGCAACTACGTGCAGGGTTGGGGCGGACCGGGACAAGGTTATGACTGGCCGAAGAACGAGCACGGCATTCATGTCGACTGGCAGGGCAATGTGTGGATTTCGGGCAACGATCCGGCCGACCATCACCTGCTCAAATTTACGCGCGACGGCAAATTTATTTTGCAGATAGGCAAGCCCGGCAAATCCGAAGGCAGCAACAGCCAGATCCAACTTGGGCGGCCGGCAGCAATCGAATCGGACGCGTCACACAATGAAATTTTCGTCGGTGACGGTTACGGCAACCGCCGCGTCATCGTATTTAACGCGACTACCGGTGCATACAAGCGGCATTGGGGCGCGTACGGCGCGATGCCGAGCGACGAGAAGGTGGCCGCCTATAAACCCGGCGCCGAGCCGTCGAAGCAATTCGGCAATCCGCATTGCGTGCGCCGCGCGCGTGACGGTCTGCTGTATGTCTGCGATCGCCCGAATAATCGAATCCAGGTATTTCTCAATGACGGCACTTACGTGCGCGAATTTTTCGTCGATTCGCTCACGTTGAGCGGAGCGGTCGCAGACATAGTCACCTCTCGTGACGCGGGCGAGCGCTATATCTTCGCGGCCGATGGCTCAAACTCTGAAATTAATATTCTGCTGCGCGAGGACGGCAGCAAAGTTGGCAGCTTCGGCCGTCCGGGGCGCATGGCGGGGGAATTCCGCTCGCTGCACAATATGGCGATCGATTCGAACGGCGACATTTACACCGCAGAAGCTGGCTATGGGCGGCGCGTGAAGAAGTTCAAGCTTCAGTGATCGCAGTCTGGCATGCTGGCAAGAATATTCTTGCCGATGCGGCGGGGGCGGAATAAAAGCCGGGCACAGGTGTTTGCCGACACGCGGAGTCTTTCCTGCGGTAAATCATCAAGAAGGGATTTGATATGCTCAATTCACTCTACGCACTGGCAATAGGGGCAGTGCTGATGGCAGGCTGCTCGGGAATGATTCAGGCGCCGGTGCACTACACGAACGGGCTGATGACGGGCCCCACCGGTCGGACGCTCTATACGTTCGACAAAGACACCGTCGGCTCCGGCAAAAGTGTGTGCAACGCTGCTTGTGCAACGAACTGGCCGCCGTTCACTGCGGGGGCGACCGATCAAACAGGTGGCGACTGGACCATTGTCACAAGGGATGACAGCACTAAGCAGTGGGCGTGGTCCGGCCAACCGCTGTACTACTGGGCGAAAGACCACGAGGCCGGTGATGTGACTGGCGATGGCTTCAACAACAACACCTGGCATGCGGTCAGACCCGAGCCGCGACCGATGACCGGCTCAATGAGCGGGCCATGACCTTTACTGAAAAACGTTCTAACTTTCAATAGTGTGAGTGTGCCCGTTGTCGCGATAAGTGCCGCGACGAGGGAGTGCACGCGGCGCATCTCGATCTTTGCCAGCGAACCGGTTACCGGCACAACGGGCACACCGGGCACACCGGGCACACCGGCAGCGCACCGACATTCTTCATGCCCCAGCGTGCTGACAATAATACAAATCGCAGATTGTTAGCGGCCACCAGCACCGGTTCAATCCGCGCGGATACCGGCCGTCGACACGATTTTGGCCCATCGCGCGAGGTCGGCTTTAACGGACGCCGCGTACTCTTCGGGCGTATTGCCGACCGGATCAGCGCCTTGCGTCGCCAGGCGCTCGCGCACGTCCGGCAAGCGCAAAATCTTCACGAGCTCGGTATTCAGCCGCATGACGATCTCGCGCGGCGTGCGCGCGGGCATTAACAAACCGAACTCTGAACTGAAAACGAAATCGGCTACTCCCGCCTCGATAAAAGTCGGCACCTGCGGAACGGCGGTCGAGCGCGTGCGGCTCGTGATGGCAATGGGCCGAACGCGGCTGCTGGTGAGATGCGGCATGGCCGAGGGTAATGCGGAAAACATGATTGAGACATGGCCGCCGAGCAGATCGGTCAGCGCCTGCGCGTTGCCCTTGTACGGTACGTGCACGAGCTGCATCCCTCCGACCAGGCTGCTCAGCCATTCGGTGAGCAGATGCGACACGGTGCCGGTGCCCGACGTCGCATAACTTAACTCGCGCGGCCGAGCGCGAGCGAGTGCAATCAATTGATGTAGCGACTGCGCGGGCAATGACGGATGCACGACGAGGATGTTGGGGACTGCGGCGAGCAGAATCAGCGGCGTAAAATCACGCACGGGATCGTACGGCGGTTTCTGCAGTGCCGGCGTCATCGCAAAGGTGCTCGTGACGAGCACCATCGTGTAACCGTCGGGCGCTGATTTAGCGGCTATGTCGGCACCAATTACGCCACCACCGCCGCCTCTGTTTTCGACCACAACCTGCTGGCCCAGCACTTCGCCGAGCTTCTGGCCGACCGTACGCGCAATGATGTCGGTCCCGGCGCCTGGCGGGTACGGGACGATCAAGCGTATCGGTTTGACCGGATACGTTTGTGCATGCAGAGGCAGCACCGCCAGTGCGCACGCGACGAGCGCGCTCGCAGCAACCCGCATCAGGTTAACCATTGCAGTGTGGGATATCGAAACGCCGTCCATGGGTAATCAATCTGCGTGGCGTGCCGCGCGGCCCGCATCCGCAGTGACGATAGTGCCGCTGATAAA
>JANYCE010000223.1 GCA_025360445.1 Betaproteobacteria bacterium | reverse complement strand
CATCGGGTGCACGATGCCGGTATTCATTGTCGTCAGCATCGTATCGCGATGCGTGTCATCGATGATGAGCGCGCCTTCGGTACCGATAAATTCAATCCACGTCATCGAAAAATTCGGATAGGCGGGCGGCAGGCTCCAGCCCGCGCAAATCACGAACGACACGCCGCTATCCATGGTGACGGTGATGTATTGCGTATCGGGAACATCCGCGCCGCTGGCCTCGCGCATCGCACCGTAATTCACCTGCGAGTAAACGCGCACCGGTTTCGCCGGCTCCAAACACCAAAGAATAAAGTCGAGATCGTGGGTCGCTTCCATCGCTGCCGGTGAAAGCTTGGTGCGGCCGGTAATTTTCTTGCCGAGACTGCGGCCGATGTGGCGGCTGACCAGTGCGCTGACGGGTTTGCCGAGTGTGCCGTCCGCCGCACATTTTTTAACGTAAGCGAATTTCGGATTAAAACGCTGGGAGTAGCCGATCGTGAACTTAAGCGCGTTTTTTCGCGCGATGGAAATGAGTTCGTCCGCTTCATGCAGTTCGATCGCAATCGGTTTCTCGAGAAACACATGCTTGCCTGAGGTGAGTGCGTCGCGCGCCATCGGGAAATGCAATACCTCGGGCGTCGCAGAAATCATCACAGCGTCGATTGCGTCGTTGTGTAAAATTTCCTGGTAATCGGCGGTTGCGGTCGCCGCACCGGTTGACTTCGCCACCTCAGCGAGCCGCTCCGGCCGGGTTTCAGCGAGGTGCAGGCTTTTCACCAGCGGATGCGTGGCACAAGTCTGGGCGCGGATTCCGCCGCACCAGCCAGTGCCGATAATTCCAACATTGATTTGCTTCAAAGGGGGGAGTTCCTGTGCGTGAATGCCAATCGCGGCGAGCGTGGGATTGTAGCAACGCCGGCACGCGCCCACAAATACGCGGGAGTTACTTGGTAACATCCGTGCTGCCGCGTTACGATTGTGAATGCAAGATTGGCAGACCATCCGCCCGCTTGACGTGATACCTGGGGCTGGTAACTCACCCTGGACTGATCGATCATCCCCAATGGCTGCAAATGTTTTACACATGCAGGGGGTGCTTCAACTTATGAGGCGGGCAGTCTGTTAGTGGAAAACTTTACGATTCGATCGAGCGATTGAAGTGCAGTGACAAGCCGAACGCGACGTAAGACGATGATTTCGTCGATGCATGCGCTGATGGCGCGAGGACCCAACTAAATGCCTGAAAAAACGTTTGACGCGTACAGCATCGCGGATTTGCGTGAACTCGCGCGCCGGCGCCTACCCAAAGGATTGTTCGAATTCGTCGATCGCGGAACGGAAGACGATGTTGCCGTGCGCAATAACCGCGCGGCGTTCGAGCGCATCAAACTAAGGCCATCTGTTTTGCGCGACGTTTCCAAGCGTAGTCGCGGCACAACCGTGTTCGGCAATCCGCAAAGCCTGCCGATTGCCATCGCACCAACCGGTTCTGCGGGCCTCATGTGGCATAACGGCGAAATCGCATTGGCGCGGGCGGCGGCGCGAGCCGGTATACCCTGCACGATCGCGACCGGCGCCATGACCGCCATAGAGCAGATCGCGGACGCGGCGCACGGTTGTCGATTGTGGTTTCAACTTTACATGTGGCCCGAGCGCAAACTTTCACACCAACTGGTTGCGCGCGCGAAAGCGGCCGGTTATGAAGGACTCGTCGTGACGGTCGACAGTCCGGTGCCGCCGGGCCGTGAATACAATCTGCACAACGGTTTCACTATTCCATTTTCGCTGAACCGGCGCAATGCCACCGACATGTTGACGCATCCGCGCTGGCTGATTAGCGTACTCGGACGCTATATGGCCACCACCGGCATACCGCGCTACCAGAACTATCCGAGCGAGGTGAAGAACCGCATCACCGCGTTGCCGATGGGACGCTCCATGATGCTCAATGATTCGCTGACGTGGGACGATCTGCGCGAGTTGCGCAAATTGTGGCCGCACCGGTTGATGGTCAAGGGCATCATGACGGCTGCGGATGCGGCGAGCGCGGTCGATTGCGGCGTCGATGGCGTGATCATTTCCAATCATGGCGGTCGGGTGCTCGACTGCGCGCTCGCGCCGATAGACGTGCTGCCTGAGGTGGTTGAGGCAGTCGGCAAGCGCACCACAGTCATCATCGACAGCGGATTTCGACGCGGCAGCGATATCGTCAAAGCGCTCGCACTCGGCGCCCAGTTGGTATTGATTGGACGCGCGACGCTGTATGGCACGGCGGTCGGAGGAGAGGCGGGCGCTACGCGCGCTATCAATCTGTTAGGCGAGGAATTCGAACGCACCTTGGCGCTCATCGGTTGCAGCAGCATCGAAGAACTCTCCGCGAGGCATGTGATATTGCCGAAGTCGGATGCCGCGCAGTAAACGGCGCACTCAGTCATTGTCTGTGGCCTGATGTGACACTTTGCTCAAGTCTTTATAATCGCCGCTGCACGCCGCGTCGACCGTCGGCATGTGTATTTCTTTTACGAGGAGATCTAATTAATGAAACGCATCGATACCCATAGCCATGTGATTCCCGAGACCATCATCGATGCCATGCGGGCCGAGCCCGATTTGTACAAGACAAAAATCGGCGGCGAGCGTGGCAATTACACCTTTACGCGCGGCAAGGTGACTTTCGATTTAATTACGGAATTTTATGATGCCGATGCGAAGGTCGAGTCGATGGATCGCAAGGGGCTCGATATTTCGTACATTTCGCCCGGACCTCAAACATTTTTTTACGGCCTTGGCGCTGATGATGCACTGAAAACCGCGCGCCTCGTCAACGACGGCATCGCGAAAATGGTCGCGGCGCGTCCGGACCGCCTGCGCGGCATGGCGACGTTACCAATGCAGCACCCGGAAGCCGCAATCGCCGAACTTGAGCGCGTGGTGAAAGAACACAGATTCAAAGCGGTCGAACTTGGAACCGCGATTGGCGACGAAGAACTTGCCGAGCCTAAATTCCGGCCCGTGCTGCGCCGCTTGCAGGAGTTGAAGGCAGTGGTGTTCGCACATCCGAACACGCAGGGCGCCGGCGGCCGCCTCGATTGCTGGTATCTGACTAATCTTATCGGCAATCCACTTGATACGACGATCATGGTCGGCAAGCTCATGTTCAGCGGTGCGCTCGATGAACTCAAGGATCTGAAAATTCTGCTCGCGCATGGCGGCGGCTTCCTGCCGTACCAGATCGGACGCTTCGAGCATGGCCATACCGTACGGCCCGACACCGCGGCGGTCACTCAGTCAAAACCGCTCGACATGTTTAAGAATTTTTACTTCGATGCACTGACCCATAGCCCGCAGGCGACCCGGCATCTGCTTGAAATGGTCGGCTCAGGCCGCGTCGTGCTTGGCACTGACTCGCCATTCGATATGGGCGAGGAACATCCCCTCGAGCACCTGGACAAGGTGCCGCGCCTCACGGCCAAAGAAGCGGAAGACATTTCCTATAAGACGGCAGCCCAATTGTTTGGCGAGAAGTTTTAAGCATGAAAGCAACCGCAAAGCGAAAACAAAACCGCGCGCCCAAGGCTGGGCACGTCGGGATTGTCGGCCTTGGCATCATGGGTGGCGCCTTCGCCAAACATTTGCTCCAGGCTCGTTTTGATGTCGTTGGTTACGATGTCGCGGCGACGCGGCGCTCGGCGCTCACCAAAATTGGCGGCATCGCGGCGGCGTCGTCATTCGAGGTTGCGGCAAATTCGCGCATTCTGATTACGTCATTGCCGTCATTGCCTGCGTTCGAGGCGGCGCTGTTCGGCACGGATGGCGTCGCGGCCGGCGCGCGCAAAGGGACCATTGTTATCGAAGCCAGCACGCTGCCGATCGAGGTCAAGGAAGACGCGCGCAAGCGTCTCGCCAAAACCGGCGTGATATTGCTCGATTGCCCGATCAGCGGCACCGGCGCACAGGCAGCGGCGAAAGACATCGTGATTTACGCGAGCGGCGACCAGCAGGCGTGCGCGCGGTGCAAACCGGTCTTTGCGGGCTTCGCGCGGAACTCTTACTACTGCGGCGTGTTCGGCACGGGGTCACAACTCAAATTCATTGCCAACCTGCTCGTGACGATTCACAACCTGTCGACCGCCGAAGCATTTGTGCTGGCCGAGCGCGCCGGCGTCGATGCCCGGCTCATGTATCAGGTAATTAAAGACGGCGCAGGCACCTCGCGCATGTTTGAAGTGCGAGGCCCACTGATGATCGAGCAGAGCTATCTGCCCGCCACCATGAAGATCGATGTCTATCAAAAGGACATTGCGATCATCAAAGCATTCGCGGCGAAATTGAAATGTCCGACGCCTTTATTCTCATTGAGCAAGCGCTACTACGACAAAGCCTTCGCCGGCGGTTTCGATAAACACGACACGGCCGCGGTGCATGCAGTCCTCAAAAATGAGGCGCGCGCGCGGCGCAAAGTCCGCTGACAGAACGCGTAATCCAAACAAAGGCCCGCCGTTGAAAACTATTACCCGGTTTCCCCACAAGTTCTCCGTTACGGAAGATTGCTGGATCCCGCTGCGCGACGGCACCCGACTTGCTGCCAAACTTTGGTTGCCCGATAGTGCCGTTGAAAAAAAAGTGCCGGCGATTATTGAGGTGCTGCCCTATCGCAAGCGCGATATTTACGCGCCGCGCGATGCGATGCATCACGGTTATTTTGCAGGGCATGGGTATGCGTCGATGCGCGTCGACATCCGCGGCTCGGGTGACTCCGACGGCTATCAGGGCGTCTTCGCGATGCAGCAGGAACAGGACGATACGCTCGAAGTATTGAAGTGGATCGCGCACCAACCATGGAGTGACGGCCAAGTCGGCATGTTCGGCATTTCGTGGGGCGGCTTTCAGGCGATTCAGACCGCGTATCGCGCGCCGCCCGAATTGAAAGCGATCATTGCGTGTTCGTTCGCGCCCGATCGCTATCGTTACAGCCAGATTTTTCGCGGCGGCAGTTTGCTGATCAGGTCGATTCGATGGTCGAGCCAGATGTTCGGCTATAAATCGCGCGCACCCGATCCGGCGCTGGTCGGCCCGCGGTGGCGCGAGATGTGGCTCGAACGCCTGGAGCATGATTTGCCGCAGATCGTTTCCGCATTAAGGCATCAAAACGACGGCCAATACTGGCGCAGCAGAGCGATTCACTTCAACAAAATAAAATGCCCGATGTATGCCGTCAGTGGCTGGGCGGATGGTTCCTATGTGTCAGCCGTCGGCGCCGCCATGAGTGAGCTTAAGGTGCCTAAGAAAGCGCTGGTAGGGCCTTGGGGACATCGCTTTCCATACCTCGGCGTACCGGGACCCGCGATCGGATTTTTACAGGAGTCCGTGCGCTGGTTCGACCAATGGATGCGCGGCAAAGATACCGGGCTCATGCAAGAGCCGATGTTTACCGCATGGATGCCGCAAGGCGTGCCTGCTAAAAACTATTACGCTGAATCTCCGGGCCGCTGGATTGCGGAACCGGTGTGGCCGTCTCCCCGCATCCAAAAGCGGCGCTTCGCGTTAAACGCCGGCGGTCGTTTAAGCGGGCGCGCGGGTGCACCAACCAAGGTTCAGTGGCAATCGCCGCAGACATTGGGCCTGGATGCCGGAGAACTGATGCCCTGGTTTCAGCATGGCCCCAGCCCCGAAATGCCGGGTGATCAGCGCGCCGACGATGGAAAATCCTTGTGCTTCGATAGCGAGCCGCTCAAAAAAACCATTGAAATTCTTGGCGCGCCGGCGCTCGATCTCACTTTTTCAGTCGATCGGCCGACTGCGTTCGTCTGTGTGCGGCTGTGCGATGTCGCGCCCAATGGCGCCTCGACGCGCGTGACGTATGCGATATCCAATCTTACGCATATCAACGGCGCCGACAAGCCGCTCAAACTCGTGCCGGGTAAGCGCTATGCACTGCGGGTGCCGCTGATCGATTGCGCGTATTCGTTTCTCAAAGATCATCGCATTCGCGTGGCGGTGTCGACGACTTATTGGCCGCTGATCTGGCCGTCGCCGCAGCCCGTAACACTCTCGTTAGTGACCGGCAAGAGCGCGCTTGACCTGCCCGTGCGGCCGCCGCGCAAAGAAGACCGGACGCCGCCAAAATTTAAGCCCGTGGAAGCCGCGGCGCCGTTTGCGAAGACGGCGTTGTCAAAAGGCTATCGACATCGCAACGTGCATACCGACATGGGCGCGGGCGTAACGGTAGTGGAGGTCAATGACGACAGTGGCCGCAACCGATACGATGACATTGAGCTTGAAGCGCAAGCTCGTTCCACCGAGCGCTACAGTGTGAGCGAAGACGATCCGCTCGCAGCGACCGCAGAAGTGACCTGGTCATGGGTGTTCGAGCGCGACGATTGGAAAATACGCACCGAGAGCCGCACGCACATGTCATGCACGAAACGCGATTTTATTTTGCAGGCATCACTGACGGCCTACGAGGGCGAGAGCAAAGTTTTCGAGCGCTCATTTAATGAAGTTATTCCACGCAATGGTAATTAACGTGAATAGAGCAGCGCCTGGCCCGGTAGTAATCGCGCTTGCGCTCCAGTTCGGAGTCGTCGCAACTACGGGATGGCCGCCCGTTGCTGCGCAGAGTTATCCATCCAAGCCGATGACCCTGGTAGTGCCGTTTCCGCCGGGCGCTGCGACGGACGTGTTCGCGCGCGCGGCAGGGCGGCGTATGGGCGAACTTATGGGTGCGCAGGTCATTATTCTTAATCGTGATGGCGCATCCGGCGTCATCGGCACGGACATGGTGGCCAAGGCAGCGGGCGACGGCTATACGTTGTTGTGGGGGAGTTCCGGGCCGCTGGCCATCAGCCCCGTGTGGACTGAGAAGCTGCCATACGAACCGCTGCGTGACTTTGCGCCCGTCAGTCTATTCGCCAAAATTCCTTACCTGTTGATCGTACATCCGGCGGTACCCGCCAAAAATGTTAAGGAATTGCTCGCGCTCGCGAGGGCGCATCCCGGCAAGCTCAATTTCGCGTCTTCGGGCACGGGCGGCACCGCGCATCTCGCAGCTGAGTTGTTCAAGTCGATGACAAAAATCGACATTGTGCATGTGCCGTATCGCGGCACTTCGCTGTTCGCGACTGAATTGATTGGCGGGCAGGTGGATCTTGCATTTGCGGGGCCAACAACCGCGCTGCCGCACCTGGCGCCCGGGCGCATACGCGCGCTCGCAACAACCGGAGCGCGCCGGGCGGAAATGTTTCCGGACGTGCCGACCATGCCCGAAGCCGGTGTGCCGGGTTACGAATTTACGCAGTGGTACGGCTTACTGGTACCGACAAAAACACCGCGCGAGATTGTGATGACGCTTAATTCCGCGTTGCTCAAAGCGATGGATGACAGCGACGTCAAAAAACGACTTACCGGCGAAGCAGCCGCCGCGGCGCAGGGCACGCCCGAGGAGTTCGCTTCTTATCTAAAAGGCGAGCTGCAAAAAAATGCGAAAATGATCAGGGACGCCAATCTTAAGCGCGAGTAGCAAGTGCGTTGGGTGCGATGTGGCGGACAATAAAACCTGAGGAGATGCCATGAGTTTTCGCCCGCGTGCGGTATTGGGTATGCTGTTGTGGTCCATGCCGCCGTTTGCCGATGCGCAGACTGCCAAATATCCCGTAAAACCGATACGAATGGTGGTCGGTTATGCGGCCGGCGGCGGCAGCGATATTATGGGTCGACTGATCGCACAGCAAATGTCCGAAGCGCTCGGTCAGCAGGTGGTGGTGGAGAATCGCGCAGGCGCCGCACAGAACATCGCTGCCGAGCTTGTCGCAAAAGCGCCCGCCGACGGCTATACCGTGTTCTTGAGTTCGGCGGCGCTGGGAATCAATGTGAGCCTTTATCCAAAGCTCAATTACGACCCGGTGAAAGATTTTGCGCCGGTGGCGATTTTTGCGACCAGTCCGAATCTTTTGCTTGTCCACCCGTCGTTTCCGGCTAAAAATGCACGTGAGTTCATTGCGGTCGCAAAAAAGAATCCGGGCAAGCTTAATTTTTCTTCGTCGGGCAGCGGCAGCTCACAGCATCTGTCCGGTGAAATGCTGAAGATTAAAATTGGCGTCGATATGACCCATGTCCCCTATAAAGGCAGCGCACCGTCGATGACTGCGCTGGCCAGCGGGGAGGTCGATTTTTCTTTTAACAACATCCCGTCCGCTCAGCCGTTGATGACCCCCGGGCGGGTGCGTGCACTGGCGATCACCAGTGAGAAACGCTCTGCGATGTTGCCGGAACTGCCCACCATGATAGAAGGGGGCGTCGCGGGCTTTGTTACCCAAACGTGGTATGGAGTGCTGGTGCCCGCAGGCACGCCTCCGGAGATCGTAAATACGTTGAATTCGGTCATCGTCAAAGCCGTGCAGAAGGAAGATTTCCGGACCCGACTGGCGCAGACGGGCGCTGATCCAATAGCCGAATCGCCGGACTATTTTCGACGGCTGCTGCGCGATGAAATTGAGCGTTGGGGGAAGGTCGTCAAGGCGTCTAAAGCGAAGCCAGAGTAAGCTCCGGGCAGCGCCTCGCATTTCCGCGAGGCTGCGGGGCGGCGGTTGAGTTTTCCATTAGTGTAATTTCGTTAAATATGATATATTTAGCGCAGTTCCTTGACAAAGTAATTTAAAATGAAAATTAGCTTCGTAGGAGTGAATCATGTGTAACGCAGTGAGACGGTTGAGCCCATGGGCCGGGCTGCTTGGTCTGGTATCACTATCTGCGTTCGCAACGCCCGCGGAAGACCTTAAAGCGCTCGTCGAACAAGGCAAATCGACCGAAGCCTACGCCGAAGCAAAAAAACACCCGGACCAGTACGGTGATACCGATTTCGATTTTTTTTACGGCGTGGCGGCTGTCAATGCCGGACATGCCGGTGATGGCGTGCTTGCGCTCGAGCGTTTCCTGTTGAATTTTCCGGAAAATGTATCGGCGCGTTTGCAGTTGGCGCGCGGGTATTTCCTGCTCGGGGAAGACGCCCGGGCGCGCGAAGAATTCGAAGCGTTGCGCAAGTTGAGTCCCCCCACTGATATTGCTGCGACGATAGACCGCTTTCTCGATGCCATCCGGCTGCGCGAGACGCGCTACACCACCAGTGCGGGCGCCTATATAGAATTCGGGCTCGGCAACGACTCCAATGTAAACGGCGGTGTCGCGGGCTCGAACATCTTTTTGGCGAATCTCGGGCCGGTCGTGATTTCACAAACCGGTCAGAAAATCAACGACAATTTCGCCAGCCTGGGGGCGGGCGGTTATATCAGTCATCCGGTCGCGCCCGGCATTGCACTCTTCGGCAATGCGCAGGCCGAGCAAAAGCAGTTGGGTCGGAACGACAACCGTCAATATCAACTCGGCAACCTGGATGTCGTCGGCGGTATCTCGATCCTGCGCGAGGAAAACCTTTATAAGGCCAGCTTGAATCGCGGCTACATCACGCTCGGCAACAGAACGTACCGAACCGGCACGGGCGGCGCGGCCGAATGGCGCCATCAGCTCAGTGAATTAAAATCGATTGGCGCGGGAATTCAAACTGCACAGCTCCGATACACCGAATCCAACACATCGCGTGACGCCGACTTCTGGGGCATCAATGCGAGCTACCGTCAGCAATTCAGTATTCGATGGCAGCCGACTCTCGCCTTGGGCATCAACCACGGGCGGCAACATTCGACCCAGGATCGCGCCGACCTGGTGCCGCGAACAACGGGCATCACCGCGGGCGTAAGCTTCACACCCGCGGCAAAGTGGGGCGTGGCTCTCGATTACCTGTTTTTGCAGAGCGATTACCAGGCGCCCGATGTCATCATCGGCGACACGCGCCGCGACAAATACCAGGCATATACCGCTGCCGTTTCTTACCTGATCTCGCGCAATCTCTCCGTCCGGGCCGAAGCGCAGATGGCCCGCAATCAATCGAACATTGAACTCTATGCATTTCCGCGCGACGTTTTTGTAGTCAAAATGCGCTACGAATTTAAATAGGAGCATGCCGTGAAGTCGATCTTCTGGATGGTGTCACTTGCTTCTTTATTGACGATGT
>JANYCE010000190.1 GCA_025360445.1 Betaproteobacteria bacterium | reverse complement strand
CCGCATCATTTTGACCGCGAACGATGTGATCCACGCATGGTGGGTGCCGGCTCTGGGCGTCAAGCAGGACGCAATTCCCGGGTTCGTGCGCGACAGCTGGTTTAAAATCGACAAAGCGGGCACCTACCGCGGCCAGTGCGCTGAGTTGTGCGGCAAGGAGCATGGCTTTATGCCGATCGTGGTTGAAGCGGTCGAACCCGAAAAGTATGCGCAGTGGGTCGCTGAGCAGAAGAAAAAAATGGCTGCCCAGGCGGACGACCCGAACAAAACCTACACGATCGATGAATTGAAGTCGCGCGGCGAGAAGGTTTATGCCGCGAACTGTCAGGTCTGCCATCAGCCGACCGGCATGGGTCAGCCACCTGCGTTCCCTGCATTATCTGGCTCGAAAATCGCAACCGGACCGATGGACGCGCATCTAAACATCGTGTTTAACGGCAAGCCGGGCACTTCCATGGCGGCGTTCAAGCAGTTGTCGGATGTCGAAATTGCCGCAGTGGTCACTTACGAGCGCAATTCGTGGAACAACAAGACCGGCGACCTGTTGTCGCCCGCCGACGTCAAGAAACTTCGCAAATAGGCTTTAGGAGAGACCCTCATGCAAGCAGCACACGATCACGCCGGTCACGCTCACGGCCACGACGCGCACGCGCACCACCCGTCGGGCATCATGCGGTGGGTGCAGACGACGAACCATAAGGACATTGGCACGCTGTATCTGATTTTCAGCCTGACCATGTTCTTCATCGGCGGCATTCTCGCGTTCGGCATCCGCGCTGAATTGTTCCAGCCGGGTTTGCAGTTCTGGCGCCCCGACTTTTTCAACCAGCTCACTACCATGCACGGCCTCATCATGGTGTTTGGCGCGATCATGCCCGCTTTCGTAGGATTTGCGAACTGGCAGATTCCAATGATGATCGGCGCTCCCGACATGGCGTTCGCACGCATGAACAATTGGAGCTTCTGGCTGCTGCCGCCGGCGGCGATTCTGCTCGTCACGTCGTTTTTCGTCCCCGGCGGCGCGCCTGCGGCGGGCTGGACCATTTATGCTCCTTTGTCCACCCAGATGGGACCGGGCATGGATCTCGGAATCTTTGCGCTGCACATCATGGGCGCCTCGTCCATCATGGGCTCGATCAATATCGTCACCACGATTTTGAATATGCGCGCGCCCGGCATGACGCTGATGAAAATGCCGTTGTTCGTTTGGACGTGGCTCATTACCGCCTACCTGTTGATCGCGGTAATGCCGGTGCTGGCCGGTGCAATCACCATGATCCTCACCGACCGCCATTTCGGCACCAACTTCTTTAACGCAGCAGGCGGCGGCGACCCGGTAATGTTCCAGCATATCTTCTGGTTCTTCGGCCACCCCGAGGTGTACATCATGATCCTGCCGGCATTCGGCATCGTGTCACAGGTCATCCCTGCGTTTGCGCGCAAACCCCTGTTTGGCTATGCGTCGATGGTTTACGCAACGTCGTCCATCGCGATTCTGTCGTTTATCGTGTGGGCTCACCATATGTTCACCACCGGCATGCCGGCGGCCGGTCAGTTGTTCTTTATGTTCGCGACCATGCTTATCGCGGTACCGACCGGCGTAAAGGTATTCAATTGGATCGCCACCATGTGGAAAGGCTCGATGACGTTCGAGACCCCGATGCTGTTTGCAGTCGGGTTTATTTTTGTATTCTCGATGGGCGGTTTCACAGGCCTCATTCTCGCGATCACCCCGGTCGACATACAGTTGCAGGACACGTATTACGTGGTCGCGCATTTTCACTATGTATTGGTCGCCGGTTCCTTGTTCGCGATTTTCGCCGGCACGTATTTCTGGCTGCCGAAATGGACCGGGCACATGTACGATGAAACGCTCGGCAAATGGCATTTCTGGCTGTCATTAGTGTTCTTCAATGTCACTTTTTTTCCGATGCATTTTCTGGGGCTCGCAGGGATGCCGCGCCGCATTCCGGACTATGCGATGCAGCTCGCCGATTTCAACATGCTCGCTACGATCGGTGCGTTCGGTTTTGGTATGTCACAGTTGCTGTTTGTGCTCTGTATCGTTAAATGCGCTAAAGGCGGCGAAAAGGCGCCGGACAAGCCCTGGGAGGGCGCCGATACGCTCGAGTGGACGCTGAGCTCGCCGCCGCCATACCACAGCTTCGAGACGCCGCCGGTCGTCAAATAATGAATGTTGCGATGGCGCCGCGCGATCAGCCGGGCAAAATCAAAACCGCATTGGTCTTGTTAGCCATCGCGGCGGTGTTTTTCGCGGCCGTCATCGCGCGGCATTGGCCATGGTGAGCAACCAGGCACAGTCGAATCTGCTGACGATGCGCAAGCTGTCCATCGTCGCGATTGCCATGTTCGGATTCGGTTTTGCGCTGATCCCGTTCTATCAAAAAATTTGCGAAGTCACGGGCGTAAACAACGTGCTCAAGGCCGATGCGGTCGGCAATACGCAGGTCGATACGGCGCGCCTCGTGACGATCGAGTTGGACTCGAACCTGAGCGGCAAGCTGCCGTGGAGCTTTCGAGCGCTGCAGTCCAACGTGCGCGTGCATCCCGGCGAACTGACGACAGTGATATACGAAATTCGTAATACGTCTGATCGCGCCATTACGGGCCAGGCGATTCCAAGCTATGGCCCGCCGGTCGCCGTGCGCTACTTCAAGAAGCTCGAATGCTTCTGCTTTACCCAACAAACTTTGCAGCCTGGCGAAACGCGGCAGATGCCGGTCGTGTTTGTTCTCGATCCCGGTTTGCCCGGTGAGGTAAATACGATCACCTTGTCGTACGCGTTTTTTGAAATCGAAGGCACGGCCAAGAAAGCCGGCTGATGCATGCCTATGGCCGTCGAGCACAAATCGAACGCATCGCCACTGCAGGTGATGAAGGCGGTGTTCTGGTCGTTTCTTGGCATACGCCGGCGCGCCGAATACGAAAAAGATGTAGCGTCGCTCAAGCCCGCGCAGGTCATCATCGCGGGCATCATTGGCGCAATCGTTCTGGTGTTGGGTCTCGTCACGCTGGTGCATTTCATCATCAGTTGACGTTGAAATTGAAATCTAAAGAGACGAAGGAGCCATCAGTATGATGAACCAATCAGCCCGTTACTTCATTCCGGACCCCTCGCGGTGGCCGATCTTCGGTTCATTGGCCCTGCTCAGCATGGCATTCGGCGCGGCGCTCTGGATGAACCAAGCGACATGGGGCAAGTTCCTGCTAATCTTTGGCGTGTGCGTGTTGTTTTACATGATGTTCGGCTGGTTCGGCGCGGTCGCCCATGAGAGCGAGGGCGGCAGTTACAACAAACAGGTCGATACGTCGTTTCGCTGGGGCATGAGCTGGTTCATCTTTTCTGAAGTCATGTTTTTTGCAGCGTTTTTCGGGGCGCTGTTTTACATGCGGGTGTTGTCGGTGCCCTGGCTTGGCGACACTGAGCACAAACTCCTGTGGCCCCAGTTTATTGCTCAATGGCCGACTGCCGGGCCGGGTCTTGCTGAAGCATTCACGCCGATGGCGGCTTGGGGCGTGCCGGCAATCAATACTTTAATTTTGCTCACCTCCGGCGTGACGGTGACATTCGCTCACTGGGGCCTGCTGAAGAATAACCGCACCCAACTGATCATCGGACTTGCGCTGACTATCGCGCTGGGCCTGGTGTTCCTTTTTCTGCAGGCGTACGAGTATTTTGAAGCGTACACGGAACTCAACCTCAAGCTAACGAGCGGCGCTTACGGCTCGACTTTTTTCATGCTGACCGGCTTCCACGGTTTTCACGTGACCGTTGGTACGCTAATGCTCATGGTCATTCTGGCGCGCGCGATCGCAGGTCATTTCACCGCGGAACATCATTTTGGCTTTGAAGGCGTTGCTTGGTACTGGCACTTCGTCGACGTCGTCTGGCTATTGCTGTTTATAGTGGTTTACTGGTTGTAACGCCGGCCGCGAACACGGACAAAAGGAGGGGGTTCCCGCCCACGGGAATCGGCGCCGCACCGATGGTGCGGCGTTTTTTTTCTAAAGCTTCGTGTTAATGAAACCGAAATGGTATGCGAGCATCAACATCGTGAAAAGCGCGATGGAAAACACGACGCGCCAGGTGAGCGCCTTGACCGTGCGCCTGGAACTGCCTCTATCCTTAACCATGAAATACAACGCCGAGCCCAGGCTCACGAGTATCAGAAGGATGAATACTAAAACGAATATTTTCAATTGCCACCTCGTAGCGCGCGAGTTTAGCCCAGCGCGAGAACGCTGACCAGTCATGCCGCGCTATCAGTTCCGGCCATCAATGTGGCCGACGCTCGCCGCCATATTCGGCATCGTCGCAACTCTTGCGCTCGGTAACTGGCAGCTCGGCCGCGCCCATGAAAAAGCGTCGATGGCGCAACGCGTGGCCATCGCCGATAGGGACGCGCCCATCGGCATAACAGGCTCGGAGGTGAGCGCGGATGAAGTCGTGTGGCATCGCGTTGAAGTGCGTGGCCGTTTCGAACCGGCCTATGCAGTGCTGATCGACAATCGCATCGTCCGCGGCGCCGCCGGCTATTTTGTCATCATGCCGTTGAAAATTGCCGACAGCGACCGTCATGTGCTTGTGAATCGCGGGTGGGTGGCGGGGACTGGTTCGCGCACTGCCTTACCGGAAATTTCGACACCTGAACAAACGCTGGTGATCAGCGGCCTTGCGACAGTGCCGAGCAAGCGCTATCTCGAACTGTCCACTGCAACGACCGAGGGCAAAGTGTGGCAAAACCTCACGCTTGAACGCTATCGCAAAGCCGTGCCAATCGCATTGCAGCCCATCGTGATTCAGCAGACGAACGAGACGGCTGACGGACTCGTGCGCGAATGGAATGCGCCCGACCTTGGCATCGACAAGCATTATGCGTATGCATTTCAGTGGTTCGTGATGGCCGCCGCCATCGCGATTATCTATGTGGTGACCAATGTCCGAAAAGCCGGCTAATAACCGCACGAGCTTGTGGTTGATTGCCGCGCTCTGCATCGCGCCGGTTGTCGCGTCATACGTCGCGTACTATCTGAGCCCGCCCGCCGGCCACACTAACTATGGTGAATTACTGAACTCGCCCCCGCTGCCCGATGCGTCGTTGCGCCTCGTCGATGGGACGCCATTTGTCATGAGCGCTTTACGCGGCAAGTGGATTTTTCTAACTGTGGATTCAGCCCGGTGCAGCGAGGAATGTCGGCGCAAGCTCTTTACCATGCGCCAATTGCGTGCGACGCAAGGCAAAGAGATGAACCGGCTCGAGCGCGCGTGGCTGATTACCGATGAAGGCATGGTTGCAGAGCAAATAACCAGCGATTTCGTTGGCACATGGCAGGTGCGCGCAGGCGGGAACGAGTTACTTGCACGCCTGCCGGCTGAGCGCCCAATAGACGATTACATCTATCTAATCGATCCGCTCGGCAACATCGTACTTCGCTATGCGCGCGAAGCCGATCCCGGCCGGATGATCAAAGACCTCACGCGGCTGCTGAAAACTTCAAGGATAGGCTGATGTACAAAAAGATGGTGATCGCCGCCGTCTTCCTGACTTTTGTCGTTGTCGTAGTCGGCGCGTACGTGCGTTTGCAGGATGCCGGCCTGGGGTGTCCCGATTGGCCCGGATGTTACGGGCATTTAGTCGGTGTACCGCAAAGCGTTGACGAAATTGCGCGCGCTGAGCAGCAGTTTCCGCAGCGGACTGTTGAGGGCCACAAAGCGTGGAAAGAAATGTTTCATCGCTACCTTGCGGGCGCGCTCGGCCTATTGCTGCTCGCGATCATGGTTATCGCGTGGCGCCGGCGCAGCGAACTTCGGCAACCACCATGGCTGCCAACCGGCATCGTTGCACTCGTGGCAGTGCAGTCGACGCTCGGCATGTGGACGGTGACGATGCTGTTGAAACCCGTCATCGTAACCCTGCATTTGCTGGGCGGCATGGCTACGCTCGGACTCGTTTCGTGGCTCGCGTTGCGGCAGCGCGCATGGCTTCCCGCACCTTCCGGCGCGCGTTACCTGCGCCATGGGGCGGCCCTCGGTTTGTTGATATTGATCGGCCAGATTATGCTCGGCGGGTGGGTATCGACTAACTACGCCGCGCTCGTGTGCCGTGACTTCCCGACCTGCCATGGCGCGTGGTGGCCGGCTATGGATTTTCAGCATGGCTTTCAAGTCGCGCGCGAACTCGGCATGACAGCAGCGGGCGTGCCGTTGTCGCTCGACGCGCTTACTGCAATCCACTGGACGCACCGCGTTGGCGCGCTGGTTACGTTACTGTATCTCGGCGCGTTGGCGATTGCATTGATACGGACCGTTGGCTATCAAAACGTCGGGGCTCTATTGGCTGGACTGCTGCTGCTGCAAATCGGTCTTGGCATGGCTAATGTATTGCTGACCTTGCCGCTGGCGATCGCTGTCGCGCATAACGCAGTGGCAGCCGCTTTGTTGGTCATGTTGGTAGTGATAAACTTCGCGCTTTCCCGTACGCGCGCAAATTTGGCGTGACTTCCGCATGCCCACTCTAGCCTGGCAACACACCGCGTCGCGCCTGTCGCAATTCATTGCGTTAACCAAGCCGCGCGTAGTCTCGCTGATCGTGTTCTGCGCCGTCATCGGGATGTTTCTCGCGGTGCCGTTCGGCGTTCTTGATTTGCGGTTCGCCGCGACCGCGCTCGCCGCCACTGTTGGCATCGCGCTGGTCGCGGGCGCCGCTGCTGCGATCAACTGCCTGGTTGAACAAAAAATTGATGCGCTAATGGCCCGCACCCGTGGCCGACCCTTGCCGCGCGGCGAGCTTACGCCGCTGCAGACCCTGTTGTTTGCCCTCGCGATAGGCGGCAGCGGGCTCGCATTGCTGTATTTCAAAGTAAACGAATTGACGATGTGGCTGACGCTCGCGACCTTCGTCGGCTATGCGATCGTCTACACGGTAATTTTGAAGCCGATGACGCCGCAAAATATCGTGATTGGCGGAGCTTCCGGCGCAATGCCCCCGGTGCTCGGTTGGGCCGCAGTGACCGGTGATGTTCCTTTCCAGGCACTCTTGCTTTTTTTGATAATTTTTGCATGGACGCCGCCGCACTTCTGGGCGCTCGCACTCTACCGCAAGCTCGAGTACGCGAAAGCCGGTGTACCGATGCTGCCGGTAACGCATGGCGATAAATTCACGCGCTTGCATGTGTTGTTTTATACCGTAGTGCTGTTTGCGGTAACGATGCTCCCCTATGCAACCCATATGAGCGGGCTCATTTACGTTGCCGCCGCAATAGTGCTGGGCAGCGTATTTCTTTACTATGCGATAAAAATATACCGCGACTACAGCGATCGGCTCGCGCAGACAACCTTTCGTTTTTCGATCCTGTATTTGACGCTGCTGTTTGCGGCGTTGCTGCTCGATCACTATTTTCCGTTTTAGCGCACGATGCGGCGCGTCGCAGCGGGGTTCATTTTCGTGCTGGCGGCATTCACTGCCGGCTGCAACTCATCACGAGGCCCCGCATTTCAACTCACGGATATTATTGGCGCAGACTTCGGCCGCGACATTCGTTTGACCGATCACAGTGGCAAGCCCCGCGCGTTGGCGGATTTCAAGGGCAAAGTCGTGGTGGCCTTTTTTGGCTACACGCACTGTCCTGACGTCTGCCCGGTCACACTCAGCGAGCTGGCGTCAGTCGCGAAAGATCTCGCGAAGGACGCGGAGCGCATGCAAGTGCTGTTTATCACGGTAGATCCCGAGCGTGACACGCCGGACGTTCTCTCGAAATATGTGCCGGCGTTCAATCCGACGTTTCTCGGACTTTATGGCGACCCCGAGGCGACGGCGCGCACGGCCAAGGAATTCAAAGTGTTCGTAAACAAGCAACCGGCTGCGGCGGGCAGCTACAGCGTTGATCACTCCGCCGGAACCTACATTTACGATCCGGCGGGGCGGTTGCGTTTATTCGCGAGTTACGGGCAGGGCGCCCCGAAAATGCTGCACGATATCCGGCTGCTGCTGCAAGCGCCCTGAAGTGAGAGCGGCGGGATCGCGCCTTCAGGCTTGCGAGCCCATCGCTTCACGCATTTTTTTCATCGCCTTGACTTCGATCTGGCGAATCCGCTCAGCCGACACGCCAAATTCGGCAGCGAGATCGTGCAGCGTAGGCTGGTCTTTTTCGCGCAGCCAGCGGGTTTCGATAATCCGCCGGCTGCGCGGGTCGAGACTCGCCAAAGCGTGGCTGAGGCCTTCGCTGCGTAGCTGCTCTTCCTGCGCATCTTCGAGCACGACCGCGGGCTCCGGGTGGCCATCCGTCAGATACGCGATCGGCGCATAGCTTTCTTCGCCGTCATCGTGCAACGGTTCGAGCGACACATCCTGACCGCCCAGGCGGGTTTCCATCTCAACGACTTCCGCCGGCTTGACGCCAAGAGTGGCCGCCATCGCCTTTACTTCGTCGCGACCTAGCGTATTCAGGCCGGGCTTCATGCTGCGCAGATTAAAAAACAGCTTGCGCTGAGCTTTCGTCGTTGCGATTTTCACCATGCGCCAGTTGCGCAGGATGAACTCGTGCATCTCCGCGCGAATCCAGTGCATCGCAAACGAAACGAGGCGAACGCCGCGTTCCGGGTCGAAGCGCTTAACCGCTTTCATCAAGCCGATGTTGCCCTCTTGGATGAGATCGGATTGCTGCAGTCCATACCCCATGTAACCGCGTGCCGCGGAGACCACCACGCGCAAATGCGAGACGATCAGTTGCCGGGCGGCGTCAAGATCCTCATGGTCGCGCAGGCGCCGGCCCAGGTCGGTCTCCTCCTGTTGAGACAGGATAGGGAAACGGTTTACGGTCTGAATGTAGCTGTCCAGGCTTCCCGTCGCTGACGGAATGGGTAATGCGAAACTCGTCATGGTTCACTTCCTTTCAGAAGGATTTTAGCACTCTCGGTATTTGAGTGCTAAGGGAACCCGAAGTTCCGCAATCGTATGGTCATAAAGTATCCACGAACACGGAGAAACCTTATTAATCAACGCAAAAAACTAAGGTTCGATCAACCTCAAATGCCGGCCCACCGACAACCAGGCCCCAAACCAGCCGAGCGCCAAAGGCAATAACAACAGAGCGCCAGCGTCGCCCGGAGTCAACTGCTTAAGCTGAAACAAGGCCGCATAAACGTGTGACAGTTCGCCGAGGTTACGGTTTACCACCCAGATGCCGGCGCCGACGATCAGCCAGGCAACGAGTCCGCCAGCCGCGCCTTGCAGCGCCCCGTAGTAAAGAAATGGCCGGCGGATAAAAGCGTCGGTCGCGCCGATGAGCTTGATGACTTCCACCTCATCGCGCTGAGTGAGCACCTGCAGGCGTATGGTATTAAAAGTGACCGCGACCAGGGCGAGCGCAAGCAGTCCACCCAGGATCAGAACGACCAGGCGGCCGAAACGCAGCGTCGCATCGAGCCGCCGCGCCCAGGCCGCGTCGAGTTGCGCATGGACGACACGCGGCCACTGGGCAATTTCATCGCGCAGCGCTTCGAGCGCTTGCGGCGTATTGTTTTTAGCGCTGATGACGAATGCGTCGGGTAGCGGGTTTTGCGGCAGGCTGTCGATCACATCGGCCAACCCGCTTGATTGCTTCAGTTCCTGCAATGCCTGGTCGCGCAGGACCAATCGATAGCGTTGCACGCGTGGACTTTGTTTTAGCCGGGTTTCGATCTGCGCGGTTTCCGTGCGGCTGGCATCCAGCGCCATATACGCACTGATCTGCGGTTCGGCCGAGAGTTGGCCGGATGCGGCTTGCAGATTGTCGATCAAAACGTAAAGGCCGACCGGCAGGGATAACGCAATGCCGATCACAATGATATTAAAGACGCTGCCCAAAGGCGTGCGCGCGAGTTTCACTAACGTTGTACTGAAACAGCGACCATGCTGCGCGAGCCAGGTTTTCATGCGGCCTCCGCGAGTGCGCCGTTACGCAGAGTAATCACGCGCGGCTTCAATCGCGTTAATAAAGCCTGATCGTGGGTTGCGACAATCACCGTGACCCCGACTTGATTGAACGAACGGAACAGCTCGCCGATCTCGGTTGCGTAATCGGCATCTAGATTGCCGGTCGGTTCGTCGGCAAGCAGGATGGCAGGCCGGTGGACAATCGCGCGCGCGATGCAGAGCCGCTGCTGCTCGCCGCCGGACAAAGTTATTGGCATCGCCTTCTCATGTTTAAGCAGGCCAACTTTATCGAGGGCGGCGCGCACGCGGCGGGCGCCGTCTTTTGCGCCAAAGCCTGAAATCTCGAGCGGCAAAGCAACATTGCCGAAAGCGCTGCGATCGAAAAGCAGCTTGTGGTCCTGAAAGATGAGGCCGAACTTACGGCGCAAGAACGGCACCGCGCGTGCCTGCAAGGTGCCGACGTTTTGACCATTGACGATGATGCTGCCCGCGGTCGGCCATTCAATCCCAACGAGCAGTTTGAGCAGAGTCGATTTGCCCGCGCCGGAATGACCGGTGATGAAAGCGAGTTCGCCAGTTTCAATCGTGAAACCGACGTCGTTGAGGGCCTGGCGGCCACCGGGGTAACGCTTGGAAACGTGACTGAGCGTGATCAATTGAATTGAGGATCGATGGATGAGGAAAGAGGATTGTGGGTCGAGGCAAGAAGCGGGACACATTTCAATCCACAATCATCAATCATCAATCATCCTTTATCCAAGCAGGGCATCTACAAATTCCTCAGCACTGAACGGTTGTAAATCGTCGATGGCCTCGCCGACGCCGATGAAACGTACGGGAACTGTGTGCGCGCGTGCGATCGCCGCGATTACGCCGCCTTTCGCGGTGCCGTCCAACTTGGTGAGCACCAGCCCGGTAACGCCCAAGGCATCGTTAAATGCTTTGACCTGGTTCAACGCGTTCTGGCCGGTATTTGCGTCGAGCACGAGCAAAACTTCATGCGGAGCGCCAGGGACCGCCTTGGCGATCACGCGTTTAACTTTGCTAATCTCTTCCATTAAATGCAACTGCGTCGGCAGGCGTCCGGCCGTGTCGCACAGCACGATGTCGATGCCGCGCGCTTTGGCGGCGGTGATAGCGTCGAAGATAACCGCCGCCGCGTCGCCTGATTGCTGCGCGATCACAGCAACGTTGTTGCGCGCGCCCCACGCCTGCAGTTGCTCGCGCGCGGCGGCCCGAAAAGTGTCCCCCGCAGCCAGCAAAATCGATTTGCCCTGTGCCTGATAATACTTGGCGAGTTTGCCGATCGACGTGGTTTTTCCTGCACCATTGACGCCAGCGAGCATGATGATGAACGGTTTATGAGTGTTTACGTTGAGCGGAATCGCGACGGGCTTCAACAGTTCCACCAGGGCGTCGTGCAACGTGTTTTTTAATTGCTGGCGCTCGCGCAAGCCATTGCGTTTCACGGCACTGCGAAGTTCGCCAAGCAGATAAGCGGTGGCGGAGACGCCGACATCCGCGAGTAACAAAGTCGATTCAAGTTCTTCGAAAAAAGCTTCGTCGATGGCACCGCCCGAGAAAAGCTCGGTGATATCAGTATTAAGTACTTTGCGGGTGCGTGCGAGCCCCGCCTTAAGCCGCGCGCCCCAACCTGGGCCCGGTTTTGAGCCTGATTTAAAGAAACTAAGCATGGATGGCGCAGTCAGACGTCAGTGAAGGGTGGCGTAGGGTAAAGAATGTTGGTCAAAGCGCCAGCGTCTTGTATGTCGAGCGCAACCGCAGCAATTCACCTAAAATTCTAGCCGGAAAGCCGCACCCGGGCTACCTATCTTCCCACTTTAGATACTTTGGATGTTGACCATGGTCCTCCGTCATGTCGAATTTTTGCGTCTGTGCGCGCTTGCCGTCGCTGTTTCGTTCTCTGCCGTCGCTGCTGCACAGATGCAAACGAGTGAACACCGGCTTGCCAACGGTCTTCGCGTGATCGTCAAAGAAGATCACCGCGCGCCGACGGTCGTCTCGATGGTTTGGTACAAGGCGGGCAGCACCGACGAGGTTAACGGCGGCACCGGGGTTGCGCATGTGCTCGAGCATATGATGTTTAAGGGCACAAAATTGGTCCCGAACGGTGAATTCTCCAAGCGCATCGCCAGCGCCGGCGGCCGTGACAACGCGTTTACCTCGAAGGATGCAACCGGCTATCACCAGCAACTGCATAAGTCGCAATTGCCGCTCGCGTTCGAGTTGGAAGCCGATCGCATGGCCAACCTTGTTTTGTCGCCGGATGAATTCGCCAAGGAAATCCGGGTCGTGATGGAAGAGCGGCGGCTGCGCACCGAAGACCGCGCTCAATCACTCGTCTACGAGCAGTTGATGGCGACCGCGTTCATCGCGCACCCTTACCGCACGCCAGTCGTCGGCTGGATGAGCGATCTATTAACCATGTCCTGGCACGATGCGCGCGATTGGTATGACCGTTGGTACGCGCCCAACAATGCGATTATTGTCGTTGCGGGCGACGTCAATCCGACCGAGGTTTTCGCGCTTGCGAATAAATATTTTGGCCAGTTAAAACCCAAGACCCTGCCCGAACGAAAAGCGCAGGATGAACCGGCGCAACGCGGCATTCGCCGCATCGCCGTCAAAGCGCCGGCCGAACAGCCTTCATTGCTGATGGCCTATCGCGTGCCAATATTGCGGGATGTCGAAAAAGACTGGGAGCCGTATGCACTCGAAATGCTGGCCGGCGTGCTCGACGGGCATGACGCCGCGCGCCTCAACAGCGCCCTCGTGCGCACCGAAAAAATCGCGAACGCGGTCGGCGCCGGTTATGACAGCACGCAGCGTGGCCCCGGGCTCTTCATGGTAAGCGGCGTGCCAAGCGCCGGCAAGAGCGCGGCCGATCTCGAGCAGGCGCTGCGGCGCGAGCTTGCGAAGATCGTCAACGATGGCATTACCAATGACGAATTGAAGCGGGTCAAAGCGCAGGTGGTGTCGTCGCAAATTTTTCAACGCGATTCGATTTATTACCAGGCCTCGCAGATAGGCTCACTCGAAATCAGCGGCTATCCGCACAAAGCGATCGATACGATGATAGAGAAACTGCGGCAGGTCACGCCGGAGCAAGTCCAGGCGGTGGCAAAAAAATACTTGCTCGATGACAGTCTCACGGTTGCCGTGCTCGAACCGCAGCCACTCGACCCCACCAAGCCCGCCGCGGCCCCGGGAGCTGGCGATGGCAAATAAATTGACTCGCAATTTCTGCGCGCTACTGTTGTGCCTCGCGGCAACGCCGGCATGGTCGTTGTTGCCCATCCAGCATTGGCAGACCAAAAACGGCGCGCGTGTCTACTTCGTTGAAGCGCGCAACCTGCCGATGCTCGACGTGAGCGTCGACTTTCCGGCCGGCTCGGCGTACGACACGCGGGAGAAGTCGGGCGTCGCCGCCCTCACTCAAAGCTTGCTCAAGCTCGGCGCTGGCGGTCTTACCGAAGACGAGATCTCGCGGCGCATGGCCGACAGCGGCGCGCAATTCGGCGGACGCGTCGACAGTGATCGCGCGGGAGTGAGTTTGCGCACACTGAGCAGCGCCGTAGAGCGTGAGCAAGCGCTTGATGTGCTCGCGCGCATGCTGCAACAGCCGGAATTTCCGGCGTCAGTTCTCGATCGCGAGAAAAAACGCCTGGTAGATGCCATTAAGGAAGCCGACACCAAGCCTGCAACGCTGATGAGTAAAAGCTTCAACGAACTCGCGTATGGGAACCATCCCTATGGCTTGCGCGGCTCAGGTGAGGCCGTCAGTGTGGCGCGCATCGTGCGCGACGATCTAACTTCGTTTTACCAGCGCTATTACACGGCGGATACCGCGGTCGTGGCGATCATCGGTGACTTGGCCCGCGCGGAGGCAGAAGCGATGGCCGAGCGGCTGACCGCCGGTTTGCCGCGCTCGACAACGGCGCCCTCGATTCCGCCGGTACCTTCGCTCGCGCGTGCCGAGACGCGCGTGATACCACATCCCGCGTCGCAAAGTCATTTGATGATCGGCATGCCAGCCATCAAGCGCGATGACCCGGATTACTTTCCACTCTTCGTCGGCAACTACATCCTCGGTGGCGGCGGTTTTCAGTCTCGCATTACTGAAGAGGTGCGGTCGAAACGCGGCCTCGCGTATTCGGCCTATAGTTATTTTTCGCCGATGCAGGAGCGCGGACTGTTTGTAATCGGGCTGCAAACGCGCAAAGACCAGGCCGCCGAAGCGCTCGCCGTGGTGCGCGCTACTTTGAAAGACTTTCTCGACAAGGGGCCAACGGCGGATGAACTGCGCCTCGCGAAGCAAAACCTGGTCGGCGGCTTTCCCTTGCGCATCGACAGCAACCGCAAAATTCTTGACTACCTGGGCGTCATCGGCTTCTATCGTCTGCCGCTGACATACCTTGAAGAATTCGTGCCGCAAATCGAGAAGGTGACGATTGCCGATATACGCGCCTCATTTGCACGGTGGGTAGACCCCGCGCTCATGGTGACCGTTGTTGTGGGCCCTGATGCCGCGGCAATCGCAGCGGCCACGGCGAAGTAGCGTCGGTCTACGACAGGCCGCACAAATCGATGCCGGCCGTCAAAAACCAGGTTCGTATCATTGGCGGCGAATGGCGCAGCCGTCTGATCGGATTTTCGCCGCGGCCCGATTTACGCCCGACGCCCGACCGGGTCCGCGAGACGCTCTTCAACTGGCTCGGACAGGACCTGACCGGTAAATGTTGTCTCGATCTGTTTGCCGGTAGCGGCGCGCTTGGTTTTGAAGCGGCGTCGCGCGGCGCGCGGCGGGTGGTGATGGTCGAGCGCGACCCGCTGGCCTGGCAGGCGCTCGCGGCCAATGTGGCCAGGCTCGCGGCGCACACGGTGAAACTTGTACGCGCCGATGCGTTAGAATTTCTGCGCGAGGATGGTGAATGCTATGACATTGTTTTTGTCGATCCGCCTTTTCGAACTGAGTATCTCGCACAGGTATTGCCCGCTCTGGCGGCCCGCGTGGCGCCCGACGCGCTAATTTATGTCGAAGCCCCTGCGGCGCCTGCGCTGCCGGCGGGGTGGACAATCTGGCGCAGCGGACGCGCAGGAGCCGTAACGCACCAATTGCTTAAATGGACAGGTCATGACGCTTAAAGCTGTATATCCCGGAACGTTCGATCCGATAACGCTCGGCCACCAGGATTTGGTTCGCCGCGCAGCCAGTATGTTCGACGAAGTGATACTTGCGGTGGCCGACAGCCGCACCAAGCACCCGTTTTTCACGCTCGATGAGCGTGTCGAAATGGCAAAAACTGCCGTCAGCGACTATAGAAACGTAACGGTGATGGGTTTTTCCGGCCTTCTCATGCGCTTCGCCCAACAGCACAATGCGAAGGTCGTGATGCGCGGCCTGCGCGCGGTGTCGGATTTCGATTACGAGTTTCAACTCGCGGGTATGAATCGCAAGCTGTTTCCCGAGGTCGAATCGATATTCGTGACGCCTGCCGAGCAGTTTTTGTTCATTTCGGCGACGCTCGTGCGCGAGATTTCGGTGCTCGGCGGCGACGTGAGCCAGTTCGTCGCGCCGCACGTCGAACGGTCACTTAAAGAGAAAATCAAGTCGCTCGGCGGCAAGGTCTGAGATATTCCCAATGGCGTTGATTATCACCGACGAATGCATCAACTGTGACGTGTGCGAGCCTGAGTGTCCGAATGGCGCCATCGCCGCGGGGGAGGAAATCTACGTCATCGATCCCCAGCTTTGCACCGAATGCGTCGGCCATTATGACGAGCCGCAGTGCCGCGTCGTGTGCCCGGTCGATTGCATTCCGAACGATCCGCGGCATGTCGAAACCCGCGCTGCACTGCAGCTTAAATTTCTGCGCCTGACTGAGGCGAAAACCAGTTAAAGACAGACCGCGGGACAATCCGTAGTTATCGCTGGCAACGCGGGCAATAAAAAGTAGCGCGTTGGCCGAGCACGAAACTGCGAATCGGAGTGGTGCAGGTCAGACAGGCATCGCCGCCGCGGCCGTATACAAAAAACCGGTTTTGAAAATAGCCAGCTTCCCCCGCGGAATTAACGTAATCGCGCAGGCTTGAGCCGCCCGCTTCGATTGCTTCCGTAAGAGTTTCCCTGATTTTGTCGACGAGTACGGCATAACGCGCAAGGCCGATGCGGCGCGCGGGTAGCTTGGGATTGATCCGTGCGCGAAACAGCGCTTCGTTCGCATAGATATTGCCGACGCCGGCGACCAAATGACTGTCCATTAACGCGTTCTTGATAGCGCCGCTGCGCGTGCGGGTCGCGCGATAAAGCCATTCAGCGGTAAGGGCGGCAGACAGCGGTTCCGGGCCTATGTCGCGCAGCAACTTGTGCGTCAACGGGTCGCCGTGATGCCACAGGACAAGACCGAATCGCCGCGGATCGCGCATGCGCACGATGCGGCCGTTATTCAAGGCAAGGTCAAAGTGATCGTGCGTCGCGGGTGGGGTATTTGCATTCACGAGCCACAGTCGCCCGGACATCCCCAGATGCACGATCAGTGAACCGTCTCCTGCGCGAAACAGTAAATATTTTGCGCGCCGCTCGAGTGCATCAATGCGCCGGCCGCACATTATGCGCATGAGATTGCGGGTCACCGGTTGGCGCATCGCGCGGTTGCGCACGACGACCCCGGTAACGGTCGCGCCGCATACATGAGGAGCGAGGCCGCGCCGCGTCGTCTCGACCTCCGGCAATTCTGGCATGCTACTTCTTGGCGGGCTCGGCGGCGGGCGCCGCAAGCAGGCGCTTGCCTGCCTCGGCGCTGAATTGATATTCGAACGGCTGATCGCTGCGCGCGAGCACCAGTTGCGGTTCGCGCTGCACTACGGCTATTGCAATGTCGGCGCCCGTTTTAAGCGTGACCTTAAAGACTGTTTCCGGCTTGCGGTTGCTCGGCGGCAGCACGCCAAGCGCTGAGGCAAGCCGCCACTCGTCCACCCAGCGCGTGATGTCGTCAGCGCTCAAGTCTGCGCCAGGCGGAGTCATCTGCCATTTACCGTCGCGCTGCTCGACCGCAAAACTATTGAAGCGGAATGCGCCCGGCGCCTCGTCCGCAGAAAATAATTGCCGGCTGACCAATTGATAAAATGTTTTTGGTAGCAAAGTTCCATAGCGCAATGAGACTGGATACACGCCATCCTGCGTGAGCACGTATTGCTCGCGGCTCATCTGACTGATTGCGCCAAACGCGAAGCTCTGCTGATTGACGGTGATGCGCGCCGCCGGTTCGTTCAAATCATAGCGCGCAAGTCCCGCTGCGGGAAACCGGTCCCTGGCGGTCGCGTCGAGTATTTCCAATAGGCGTTGCACTTGCACATTGTCGGCGCGCGCAGGCAGCGGCCCGGTCAGTTTCCATTCGGCGCCCGTTCGCGCAAGTTCAATCGGCGGGCTGCCGGCGATTTCGATCTTTATCGTGTTCGCGTCAGCGGCTTTGATCACCGACAGCTTGTGCATGGGCTCGCTTTTTTGCGGCTTGTAGTAGGCGAATAGCGCAAGCGCCGTCACTGCTACAAGCAGCGCAACGTTAAGCCAGGTCCTGCGGTTCATGACTTGCGGCGCCGCCACCAGATCAAAATGCCGGTGCTCACGAACGCCAACGGCAAGAACACAAGAAAGCCGAACAGGATCACGGATTGGGAGCCGCGCCCGAGCTCAAGACTGCTGTCGCGCGAGGGGCGGGGTTGTATCGTAATCAGCGAGTCGTCGCCGGCCAGCCAGTTGACCATGTTGACGCCAAGCTCGAGGTTGCCGCCGTTGCCGATAAATTGATTGCTCAGAAAATGACCATTGCCGACGACGACGACGCGCTGCGCGCGATCGCCGACGGCGCGTTCAAGCGCGACGCCAATATTGATGGGACCCGCCAGGTCGCGCGTTTTATCGAATGCAAGGGGCCCATCGAGCTTGCCCATCTCGACCCAGCCGCGCGCGGCGACGTCGATCAAGCGCGCTGCGCGCCACTCCCCGCCCTCGCTGACGGAGATCTGGCGCGCGAACGGGAAAATCGTATTCAGCCGAAAATTATCGGTGATCGGATGCCGGCCATAGTTGGCAGACACCGCGACCGTCGGCGATGCATTCACCTTGGCCGCGTCGGGATCGACGACGGTGCCCGGTCCGAGCGTAAGGCCAAGCAGTTCAGCGATTGGTTGCAGACCGCGCAAGGGCTCGGTATCGATCAGCCATAGCAAATTGCCGCCTTTTTGCAGGTACTGTTTTATTTTTTGCACTTCGGCAGCCTGCAGATCGACTTGCGGGTTGGCGATCAGCAACATGCTCGCATTGGCAGGCACGTCCTGCGCCAGCGCGAGATTGAGACCGTTTGTTTTGAATCCCTTGGCCGCAAGTTGTTTGCCGAACTCACCCAGATCATGATTGGCAACCCCGGCCAGCCGCCGCTCGCCGTGGCCTTCGACCGCCATCGCCAGCCGCTCGCCCGAGCGCGCCAATCGCATCAGTACATTGACGAAGGATTGCTC